>JBGTFN010000146.1:0-14453 GCA_041747275.1 Gemmatimonadaceae bacterium
TTGCCCATTCGCGCCACGGATGGGACGCGCGCGCCATGCAGCCCGTAGTCGCCTGGCGCGCACGCTGGCCCGACCTCGAGATCACGCTCGTGCGCGGCAACCACGACGCGCATGCAGGCGACCCGCCGGACGAGCTGCGCATTCATACGGTCGATACACATTCCGCGCACGACCTCGTGTGCGCCCACGAACCGCCCGCGCCGCACATCGAGGGCCTCACGCTTTGTGGCCACCTGCACCCCACCATCAAGCTGGCCGGCCGCGGCGGCGATCGGGTTCGACTCTCCTGCTTCGTGCTCGGCGCCAACTATCTCATCCTGCCGGCGTTTTCCGCCTTCACTGGAGGCGGCGCATGGACACCTTCGGCCGGGGAACGGGCGTTCGCCATTGTCGACGATCACGTCACCGAGGTGCCGGTGTAGGTCCGGCCTTTCACACTCTCACGCTGCGTGCATGTCCACTACTGCGTTTCCGTCCGACATTGAGATCGCGCAGCGCGCGCAACTCCGGCCCATCTTCGATGTCGCCGCCGACCTCGGTCTCGACGCATCCGACATCGATCCGTACGGCCGCTACATGGCCAAGCTGCCACTCGATCTCGCGCAGCAGCCGGCGCGTGGTCGCCTGGTGCTCGTCACGGCCATCAGCCCCACACCGGCCGGCGAAGGCAAGAGTACCGTGAGCGTCGGACTCGCGCAGGCGCTGCGCCGTATCGGCAGCAACGCCGTGCTCGCGCTGCGCGAGCCGAGTCTCGGTCCGGTGTTCGGACAGAAAGGCGGCGCGGCGGGCGGTGGATACAGTCAGGTGCTACCGATGGAAGACATCAACCTGCACTTCACCGGCGACTTTCACGCAATCGCATCGGCGCACAATCTGCTCAGCGCGCTGCTCGACAATCACCTCGCGCAGGGCAATGCGCTGCACATCGATACGCGTCGCATCACCTGGCCGCGCACCATCGACATGAACGACCGTGCGCTGCGTCATGCCGTGCTCGGACTCGGCGGTGCCACGCACGGCATTCCGCGCGAAGAGCGCTGGGTGATCGTGCCCGCGAGCGAGGTGATGGCGATCGTTGCACTGGCCAGCGACTACACAGATCTTCAGGAGCGTCTCGCACGAATCGTGGTGGGCACTCGCACTGGTGCAGCGCGCGAACCGGTGCGCGCGGGTGACCTTGGTGCCGCGCAGGCGATGAGCGTGCTGCTCAAGCACGCGCTGCGACCCAATCTTGTGCAAACGCTCGAAGGCGGACCGGCGATCGTGCACGCGGGACCGTTCGGTAACATCGCGCACGGCTGCAACAGCCTGGTTGCCACACGCACCGCGCTCGCACTGGGCGATGTGGTGGTCACCGAGGCTGGCTTCGGCTCCGATCTCGGTGCCGAGAAGTTCTTTGACATTGTGTGTCGCACCGGCGGGCTCAATCCGGAGGCCGCGGTGCTTGTGGCCACCGTACGATCACTCAAGATGCAGGGCGGCGCGCTCAAGTCGGAACTCGACGTCGAAGACCTCGACGCACTCGAACGCGGACTGCCGCATCTCGATCATCACGTCGGCAATGTGCGACAGTTCGGCGTGCCCGTGGTGGTCGCGCTCAACCGGCGTAGCACGGATACACAGGATGAGCTCGACCGAGTGCTGGCTTACTGCGCCGAACGCGATGTGCGCGTCGCATTCACCGATGTATTTGCACGCGGAGGTGAAGGCGGTGAGGAACTGGCGCGCGAAGTGCTCGCGCTGCTCGACGCGCGCGGGCACGAGTTTCGTCCGCTCTACGATACGGCGCAGCCGATCAGGGAGAAGATCGAAGCGATTGTGCAGCGTGTGTACGGCGGTGACGGTGTGGATTTCACTTTTGGGGCCGAGCGACAGATTGCATGGCTCGAAGCGAACGGCATGGCGCACACGCCCGTGTGCATGGCGAAAACGCAGTATTCACTCACCGACAATCCCGAGCGGCTCGGCCGTCCGCGCGGATTCCGCATCACGGTGACCGATGTGAGTGGCAGTGCGGGTGCAGGGTTTGTGGTGGCGCGGTGCGGCGACATCATGACGATGCCGGGCTTGCCGAAGTCGCCGGCGGCGGGGCTCATAACGATGGACCGGGATGGCGTGGTGGACGGGCTGTCGTAGACGGAGCGCGGGAACGGGGGGGCTCTGTTCGGCCCGACGAATCCAAACGGCTGAATGGCCAGATAGACGAGGCCATATGGCCGCATGCGCGAATAAAACCACCGCCATGAGCCGATGGCCTTTGGCTACGAGCCATCCGGCTTCCGTCAGATTCGTCTGTATGGCCGTCTGGCCCGGTCCATCTGGCCATCCAGCCGCCCTACCTCGTAAGCCGAACCGGGTCTCGACTCGTGTTCGCAGATCCTCAGGGCACCACCGCCGCCCCATTCGGCCCGACGAATCCAATCGGTCGAATGGCCAGATGGACCAGGCCATAAGGCCGAACGGACGAATCGGACTGCCGCCACGAGCCAGGAAAGCGCGACGCTGGCGACTGGCACCGAACTAAGCCGCCACCGCCCTCCCCTCCCGATCCACCAAGGGCATCACCTGCTCCGCAAACCGTTCCATCTCCTCCAGCTGCGGACTGCACTGCAGCAACAGCAAGTTCACGCCCACCGCCTGCAGTTCCCGCACGCGCTGCGCCACAATCTCCGGCGTGCCCACCAAGCCCGCACGCAGTCCTCGATTGCTCACCGAATAATCCTGCACCGACAGCGCCTGATCCAGCTTGCTGTTCGACACGAAATCCTGAAAGTTGCCGTAGCCCGGTGAACCTGGCACCACGGACGTGATGCGCTCGAGTTCCCGCTGCGCTTCCGCCGGCGTGTCGCGCACGATCACGTACGCCGCCATGCCGAACTGCATCGGCGGCAGTTCCGCGCGATCGCGTCGAACCTGCATGTCGAGAATCTTCGGCGCCACGCGCTCCGGTGGATCACCGTGCATCACGTATGCATCACAGCGCGAGGCAATCAGCGACTTCGCCGTCTCGGATTCTCCGCCTGCATACAGCGTGGGATACGGACGCTGACGGCTCACCACCGGCGGCGGTTGCACCACGAGCTCGTCCACTGAGTAGTACTTGCCCTCGAACGACGTACTCGGCGTAGTCCACGCGCTCTGCAGCACATGCAGCCACTCTTCGGTGCGCGCGTAGCGATCGTCGTGCTCGTCGAACTGCGATCCGTAGCGGCGCGCTTCGTCCTTCCACCACGATGATACCACGTTCAGCGACAACCGGCCGTTGCTGATCTGGTCGATGGTTGCCGCCTGCTTGGCGAGCGTGGCCGGATGGTGATACGTGGGCCGCACCGCCACCATGAGCTCGAGGCGATGCGTAACTGCCGCGAGTGCCGCGGCAGTGGACCATGCATCAAGGGCCGGCGCCTGAATGCCCTTGATGTCGTTCAGGAACAGCTCGGCGATGAGCGTCAGGTCGTAACCCAGTTCTTCACTACGACGCGCGAGTCGCTGCACGTACGCCCACGACGCCTGCATGCCCTCGTCTTCGACGTTGCGCAGCCAGCCGCCGAATACGGGAAGCCAGTATCCGTAGCGCATCAGCCGGCGCCCACCAGCGTCGCTGTCGCCGCTTCGGACACAAATCCTGCGCGCACTTCGAGATAGTCCACCAGTCGCGCAAACGGATCAAAGCCGATCACGTTCGGGGCGTCCGCCACGAAGTTCGACAGGGCGTTCACGTCGTAGTAGTAGTGCTGACCATCACGGTCGTCCACGAGCAGCTCGATCCCGCCAACATCGATGTTTGCGGCCTGCGAAATGCGTTCGACTTGCTCGATGATTTCGTCCGACGGACGCGCGGCTTCCACGCGCATGCCCGACTTGGGCGCATCAATCGCGCACGCTCCACGCACAAGCTCCACGCCGCCCGTCGTCTGACATGCGTCGGCCGGACACAGGTCGAATGAATCCACAGGCGGATACACGTTGATCGCGTACAGATACTTCCCACCCAGCGTCTCAACGCGCGTGATGTGCCCGTTCCGGAGCGGCGCGGACTCCTGCACCAGCGCCGTGCCATCGATGCCAAGCGCCACTTCGCCGCGGGCGACCGCATCGGCGAGTGCAGTCGGCGTGTCGTAGCGCACGATGCCCGCACCGCTGCCCCCGATATTCGCCTTCACCAGCACCGGGAATCTCAGCGACTCGGCGGCCGCAACTGCCAGCGACGCGTTGTTGATCACGCGCGTGGCCGGATACGGCAGGCCCAGCCCCGCCAGCAGGTCGATCTGATTGGCCTTGGACAGCTCCAGCGCATAGGCGGTGGCGTCGTTCACCACCGGCACGCCCAGACGCTCCACATGCCGCAGGTAGTGCAGCGTGGCGAAGATGCTGCTGCCATTCCCGCGCAGGTACGCGCTCGGACTCGCGCGGTTGAACACCGCCGAATACGGGAGTGACCGCTCGCCCGGATCGTAGCAGTGCGCGGCGGCATCGAGCCGCTCGTAAGGCAGACCGCGCCGGTCCAGCTCGGCGAACAACGGCCGAAACCAGTCCGGATGCTCATGCAGTACAGCAAGGGGACGCAACGACATGTGAATACCTCGACGCGACGGGGTGCGCCGACCGAACACGAAAAAGCCCGACGGAAAAGACGCCGCCGGGCAATCGCGTTTTAGCTCCTTATTTTACGTGGCGGCAATAGGCGGCAAAAGACCACGAGTTTCAGTTGTGAAATAACCATACGCCGCCCTGCGCCTCGCCGTCAATGCCGTAGTTTTCCGGATCATGATCAAGTACCTCGGCTCCAAGCGCCTGCTGCTCGACCGCATCTCGGCGGTCGTCCGGGCCGTTCCGCGCGCGGAATCGGTGGTAGATCTGTTCTCCGGCACGTCGCGCGTGGGACACGCTCTCAAGCGTCACGGGCTGCGCGTCATAGCCAACGACTACTCGGCATACGCACACGCGCTCGCTACATGCTACGTGCAGGCCGACGCGGAAGACTGGCTCGATGCTGCCACCACGCTGATCGCCGAGTTGCAGCAGGTGGAGCCGGGCGCCGGATATTTCACGCAGACCTTCGCCGAAGACGCGCGCTACTTCAGCCCCGACAACGCAGCACGCATCGACGCGATTCGCGAGTCCATCGGCGCGCGCGATCTGCATCCGGAGCTTGAAGCGATTGCGCTCGTTTCCCTCATGGAAGCCGCCGATCGTGTGGACTCAACCACCGGCGTGCAGATGGCGTATCTCAAGCAGTGGGCCGCACGCGCCGCCAATCCACTGACGCTGCGCATTCCGTCACTGTTGCCGCGAGCCGAAACCGGCAAGGGCGCCGCACATCAACTCGACGCGCTCGACGCGGCCGAAATGCTCAGCGGCGATGTCGCCTATCTCGATCCGCCGTACAACCAGCATTCGTATCTGGGCAATTATCACATCTGGGAAACACTCGTGCGGTGGGACGCGCCGGTTGCGTATGGCATCGCGCGTAAACGCGAGGATGTGCGCACCAGGCCCAGCATCTTCAACAGCCGCCCAAGACATGCAAGCGCGATGCGACAGCTCATCGGCGCACTCGACGCGCGCATGCTCATCGTATCGTTTAGCGACGAAGGCTATCTCTCACGCGACGAGCTCACGGAAATGCTCTCCGCGCGAGGCGACGTGCTCGTGCTCTCGCATGACTTCAAGCGCTACGTGGGCGCGCAGATCGGCATCCACAACCTCGCCGGCGAAAAAGTCGGTGCGGTGAGTCACTTGCGCAACACGGAGTACCTGTTCGTAGCCGGCGATGCAGGCTGTGTGGACGCAGTGCGCGCTGCTACTCGCCCAGCACCTTGATGATCAGTCGCTTGCGTCGCTGTCCGTCCCACTCGCCGTAGAACACTCGCTGCCAGGGACCGAGGTCGAGTGCACCGTTCGTGATCGGCACGATCACCTCGTGTCCCATCGTGAGGCTGCGCAGGTGCGCGGCAGCGTTGTCCTCACCCGTCTCGTTGTGCCGATAGCGCGATGGGTCCCATGGCGCGATCGTATGCTCCAGCCACTCGAGGATATCGTGCCACAGTCCCGATTCGTGGTCGTTGACGAACACCGACGCCGAGATGTGCATCGCCGATACGAGCACGAATCCCTCCCTGATGCCCGACGCACTCACCTGCTCGCTCACGTCGTCGGTGATGTCGATGATTTCCTGCCGTTTCTTCGTGTTGAACCACATGTAGTGTGTGTAACTGGCCATGCGAGGCTCCGGGTGCTGGGCGGTCTCTGGTGATGCGCTGCGTCCTGCTTATGGATAATGTTGAGGCATGAAGACAATCGGCGCGAACGTGGCCACGATGCTCACCGGAGCGGACCCGCTGCGGCGAGATGTGATGCCCTTCCTGCGGTACGTGCTGTTCCTGCTGGGCATCACCCTGCTCTACTCGTGGCTCTTCCACGTCATCATGGCGCTCGAAGGGCAGGAGCACAGCTGGTTCACGGGCGTCTACTGGACGCTGACCGTGATGACCACGCTCGGCTTCGGCGACATCACCTTCCAGAGCGACCTGGGGCGGTTCTTCAGCGCTGTGGTGCTGCTCACCGGTCTGGTGATGCTGCTCATCCTGCTGCCGTTCCTGTTCATTCGCGCCGTGTATGCTCCATGGCTCGAGCAGCGCAGCCGCGCGCGCATCAAGGCACTGCGCATCGTGCCGGCCGATGTCTCGGGTCACGTGCTCGTCTGCTCCAACGACCCGATCGCGCTCGCGCTGGTGCGCAGGCTCGAAGTGGCGGGGGTGCCCGCGTACCTCATCGAACCAGACGCCGAAGAGGCGCTTCGGCTGCGAGATGCGGGCTTGCCCGTCATCACCGGAAACATCGATTCGAGCGAGACATACGCCGCCGCCGGAGTTGGCCGCGCAAAGTTGGTGTTCGCCAACGCCTCGGACCCGGAGAACAGCAACATCATTCTCACCGTGCGTGAGCACGCCGAGCACATCCCGATCGTGGCCACGGCGGAGTCGAACGATTCGATCGACATTCTGGAGCTCAGTGGAGCAACTCACGTCTTGCCGCTCAAGCGACAGCTGGGCGAGCACCTTGCGAATCGTGTGAGCGCGGGCATTTCGCACGCCAACGTCATTGGCCGCTTTCATGGCATGCTGCTGGCAGAGTTTCCCGTGCACGATACGCCATTGCAGGGACGCACCATCCGTGATGTCGGGCTGCGCGAAGCGCTCGGTATCACCATCATCGGTGTGTGGCAGCAGGGTCGAATGCTGCCGGCCAACCCCGATTTGCAGCTCACGCCCATGTGCGTGCCGGTGGTGATCGGCACGGCGGAGCAGATCGAAGCGCTCAACGAGCTGCTCGTGATCTACAACGTCAACTCCAATCCAGTCATCGTGCTGGGCGGTGGCAAGGTGGGACGTTCGGCAGCGCGCGCGCTCCAGGCCCGTGACATTCCCGTGCATATCGTGGAACGAGCGCCAGAGCTCGCGGCAAAGGTTCGCGCGTGCTGTGACCGCCATATCATCGGCGACGCCGCCGATCGCAAGGTGCTCACCGACGCCGGCATCGAGAGCGCGCCGTCCATCCTGCTCACCACGCATGACGATGCGATGAACGTGTATCTCACCGTGTATTGCCGTCGCCTCAACCCCGATGCGCGTATCCTTACGCGTGTGACGCATGAACGCAACGTCGAGGCGATCCAGCGCGCCGGCGCCGACTTCGTGCTCAGCTACGCTTCACTGGGTGTGCACAGCGTGCTTTCGATCGTGCAGGGACGCGAACTCGTGGTGCTCGGCGAAGGCGTCGATCTTTTTTACGTCGCGCTGCCGCGAAGCCTGGTGGGACGCACGCTCGCACAGGCGGCCATTGGCCAGCGCACGGGCCTCAACATCATCGCCGTTCAGCACGAAGACCACGTGCAGGCCATGCCCAGTGCCGATGATGTTCTGGTCGCTGGCACGGCGCTTATCGCCATTGGTGGTACTTCGGCACGCGAGAAGTTCCGCGAGCTGTACGCTCCCTGACGCAAGAAGCGGCACGACGATCGATCAGCTTTGGATCGCGCTCTTCCACACCCACCAGATGAGCAGCGGTTGCAGCGGCAATCGCAACCACAACGCGATCACCCACCACGACGCCGCAGGGTTCGCCCGCGCATCGACCAGCATCTGCACATTGGCCGGAAAGACCGCGATCAGTAGCGCGATGAGGCCCCACCCGGCAGCTACGCGGGTGGCTGGCAGAAGCAGTCCGAGTCCGCCGAGCACCTCGGCTACGCCGCTGATGAAGACGATAGCGCGAGGGCCCGGCATCCACGCAGGCAGCCATCGCGGCACGATCGACTCGAATACGCCCGGCACGACAAAATGCATTGTGCCGGTGAAACAGAAGATCGCCGCCAGCAGTTTCACGCTGCTGCTCCTGCTGCGCTTGCCGGTGAGGACAGCCCGTTCAGGCGCTCACCCGGCGTAACCCAGTACCGCGAAAAAATGACACGCACTGCCGCCGAGCACGAAGCAGTGCCAGATGGCGTGCGTATATCGCGCTTTGCGCACGTAGAACACCACGCCACCGGTGTACATCAGTCCGCCCGCCACCAGCAGCCACACGCCGGCACTCGGCATCTGCAACGCCATGGGACGCAGCGCGATTACGATCACCCAACCCATGCCAAGATAGAAGGCCGTCGAGAGTCGCTTGAATCTCGAAGTGAAGAACACCTTGAAGAAGATGCCGAGTGCCGCGAGCGTCCAGATGGCAGCGAGCAGACTCCAGCCCCACGCGCCGCGCAGCACGCCAAGCGTAAACGGCGTGTACGTGCCCGCAATCAGCAGGTAGATCGCAACATGATCGGCAATGCGAAGCGCATGTTTCGCGCGCGGGTGCGGCACCGCGTGGTAGAGAGTCGATGTCGTGTAGACGGCAATCAACGACGCTGCGAAGATGCTCACGCCGATCACGAGCAGCAGGTCGCCGCGCGCAAGGTACGATGCGATGAGCACCGGCACGCCGATCATGCTTGCGAGCAAACCCAGGCCATGCGTCAGCGCATTCGCCAGTTCTTCGCGCGGCGAGTAGCTCACTGGGCGATCACCTTCACCGTGCTCGGCATCACGTTCCAGACTTCCACGCGACCCGCCTCGAAGAGCGGAATTGCGATGTTGCCAAGCTTGGTGTCCACGCCCAGGTCGGCCGGCGACGGCAGATTGCGAACGAGTGGCGTGAGCACGCCGTTTCGGTATGCGTGCACAGTGGAGTCGTTCCAGCTCGTGACCAGCACGCGTCCATCGCTCAGCCCCACCACGCCGTCATAGCCGCCGGGGCCCGACGCGATCGAGTCGGCCGACGATTCGCCGGGCGTCCACGCCATGAGCGTCGTGCTCGCGAACGGCGCCACGATGAGGCGTCCATCGGTGCCAAAGAAGAGACCGTTCGGACCGGGCGAGCCCTCAAATCGAATCGCTTCCTTTACGGTGCGTCCCTTCATCTCAAAAATACGATCCGGGCCAGGGTGCGACATGCCGTCTGCACCAAACCGGATGCCGGTGTCGCTGACGTAGAGCGTGCCGTCAGTACCGACGGTGATGTCGTTCAGGAACACGGCGCCGTCCACCGGAATTGACGCGACTTCGCGTCCGGTCATCACATTGAAGCCGCGCACCGTGTTGATGTCCGCCACCCACAGCGTGTCGTCGACAATGGCCATGCCCTTGGGACCGTTGAGCGTGACACCATTCTTGCCCGCCGCTATGAACTGCGTGTCCACCTCGGCGAGGTCCGCACTGGCGGCCGAGATGAAGCCGTTGTTATCAAGAGCGCTGGGTGCGCCGTTGATGTTGGAGATGTACCACGTCTCGCGCTTCGCATCGTAGATCGCGCTTTCCGGTGTGCTGAGACCCGTGATTTCGCCAACCTTCGTGGGTTCGATCGTGGCCGGTATCGCGACCGCTGTGCTGTCGGCGGTCGATCCGGTGTCAGCACCGCCCCCACAGGCAGCGAGGAACAATGCCGTACCTACGATTGCGAGTGAAATCAGCGACTGACGTGGGGTGCGCTGGGACGAGGAATCTGCGAACATGAAGCGTCGGCTCAGGAAGGGGCGGATGGAGTGCAGGGACTGCGCCTGCCTGAGATTTAACGCCTTGGGCTGTCGAGCGGGTCCGGAGGCGCTGCTTCAACCCGGCGCGCGGACGATCCGGGGATCCTGCCAATCCGTTAACCTTTTGCCCCCGTTCGCGACTGCCAAGGCATGAGCCACCATTGACTGATCGTCAGAACGCCATCGCGAACGCACAACAGCGGATGCGCGATGAACTCGCCTTGCCGCCGCGAATCGCGTACGTGGCGCTGCTGCTGGTGTCCACCGCCATGGCAGTTGTCGTGGCGGCGCTGTTGCTCACTGAACCATCGCTTCCAACGCGCACGATATTTTCGTTTGCTGTGATGCTCGCGATCGCCGTGTGCTGGATGGCGTTCGCCGCGTGGGTGCTGCGATGGCGTCGCGTGCTGCTGGCCGGTCACCAGGTGATCGCCGCGCGAATGGCAACGGTGTTCACGTTGCTGTTCACCGCGGGCGCGATCGCCTTCGCACCGTGGCGGGAGAATCGCGCGGGTGCGCTTGCAATCGTGCTGGCTGGCACCGAGATGGTTGCCGTGGCGGCCGTACGTCTCGTACGGTCCACGCGCCGTCAACGTTCGCTGCTTGCACGTCGCGCCACGCTCGCGTACGAGCTGGCGCTGTGCTGACACTCTTCCTTGTGCTTTCGTTCGGCTCCGCCGCATCTGGCGCGAACTCCCTCGAAGCACAGTCACCCGCCGCGAACTTTACTCCGGGTGTCTTTGTTGCGCGGGGCGACAGCGTGCGTGTGTTCGAGGGCGCGCTGCGCGTCCCGGCAAACCGCTCGCGCGATCGCAGCGACACCCTGGCGCTTGGCTTCGTGCGAGGCGCCGGACATGTTGCTCGGCGACGCAATCAACTTTCCGCAGCCCGCGCTCTGCGATCAGCTCGGGCTCATGCGACTGCCGGCCACCTTTCGCGCACGGCTCCAGTCCGATGTCTCGGCGCTGCTCATCGCCGGCGAGTTCGATGCCCGCACGCCCGTGGAGAATGCAAACGAGGTCGCAGCCAACATGCCCAACGCACGTGTCATGATTGTGCCGGCTGTCTCACACGACCTGTTCGCCACGCCTCAGTTACGGCTGCGATGCTTGACTACTTCCAACGCTGAAGTCGAAATCGCCTTTGATCACGTGTCCGTCCTTCGCCATCGTGCGCCAGGACACCGTGTAGCTGCCGGCTGCCAGCGGCGCGTCGATCGCTGCTACCACCGCGCCATTCTCCGCATTCTGCAGCGCCTTGGTCGCGATGACCTGCTTCGCCGAGTTGGTGAGCGTGACTTTGGTGGCCGGCAACTCCACCGCCTGCGAAAACCAGAGATTCACCGCCGTCGGCGCGCTCGACAGCGCCGCGTCCTTGGCCGGATCCGACTTGTCGAGCTTGAGGTGCAGCGGCAGCAGGATCGTTGCCGCGAGCAAGGGCCAGAACCGTTGGGCGTGCAGGGACATGGTCGTTTCGGGGTGAGCTAAGTGAAGACCGCAGAAAGTCTGGCGCGCTATCTGCGTGATACCGTCGTGTTCACTTACGGGTCCGCCCAGGACAGCGTTGCGCCGAAGAGATATCGCTCGCCCAGACTCATTTGCACGGAGATATGGTTGCATTCACCTCTGGAATGGGCCCCAGTCGATCACAAAAACCTTTGCTACCATTGAGCTTACATCATAAGCGGCTTATGTTTACGAGATGGAGTTGCCGAACAAGTATTTAGCTCAGATCGGCGCGCGCGGTGGCCGCCGCAGCCGACGCACGCTCGATCCCGAGACAGCGCGGAACATGGTGCGCGTACGCGAGGCGCGTCGCGCCTTTCGCCGCTTTCGCAGCATGTGTTTCTGGTCTTTTCGCCCTGATCTCCTCATCAGCAGCACGGACGTGCCCTGGGTCGCCGAGCAGCTCATGAAAAACGGCAACCGGGAAGCATGGATGGTGGGGGCGAAGCTGTGCCGCTAACCGTATTTCAGCGGGAGCTGCTGGCCGCTCTCGCCGCGGTGCCCAATGATGACCGCTATCTCGCAGGCGGCGCGGCGCTGCACTTCGGCCCCTCCTCCGCACGCTACAGCGACGACCTCGACTTCTTTCATGATTCCGAGGCGCGCGTGGCCTCTGCATTCGCGCGAGACCGGGAGACGCTGGACCGCGAACACTATGCTGTTGACGTCGAGCTGTCGCAACCGGGATTCATCCGTGCTCTCGTCACTCGTGGTGACGGCGAAACTCGTGTTGACTGGGCACACGACTCGGCATGGCGATTCATGCCGCTTGTGAAAGATTCACTCGGCGGCTGGCTCTTGCATCCGATCGACCTTGCACTCAACAAGGTGCTGGCGTTGGCCGGACGTGACGAGCCACGCGACTTCGTGGACGTATTGTACGCGCATCGCGAAATCCTTCCGCTAGGTGGTCTGGTCTGGGCGGCGGTGGGCAAGGATCCAGGATTCACGCCGCGCTCGCTGCTTGAGCTGCTCAAGCGGCACGGGCGATATCGTCCTGAAGATTTTGATCGTTTGCAGCTCGCGCAGCCATTCGATCTTGTCGAGGCGAAGCAGGTGTGGCTCGAAGCGCTCGCGGACACGGAGCGGTTTGTACGGGATCGACCGCCGATGGAAATCGGCTGTCTGTACCATGACGCACACGAAGACCGATTCCGGCTTCCGCAGGGCGACGCGACGTTGCGGAATCACGGCATCGTGCCACACTACGGCGCAGCGGGCGGCGTCTTGCCTCGCGTCGCGGATGTGCCGCTCCAGATTTCACGGGACCGCGCAGAACCTCCCGCGGCGAGCTGAACTTGGCGCCGTGGCTGCCTGCAACTGTGATTGCATGCAACTGCGGACTCCTGCCGCCTGCCGAGTAGCTGCACATGATCAACGCCCATGTGACTGCATCGACCGTCGCTCATGCATGATCGCCGCGATCGGCGTCACCGACGGATCATCAGGCGTCGGCGTGGCCAGCCAATCGCGCTGACGCTCGAGCAGCGCGTCGATCACCGGGTGGAACTCACGCACGCCGCCGCGAATGAGCTCGTCGCGCCACTGCAGCCAGACATTGTGCAGATCGATGAACAACCCATGTTCGACGGTCCCCATCGCGCTGTTGAACTCGAACTCATCGTCCGGCCCGGGCAGGGGAACAAGTGCGCGCGACATGAGGTGCAGCGTCATGAGCTCATACCAGCTCGCGTCACCACGGTCTCCAGGCGGGCCGAGCGGACGCGTGTGCCAACGTTCGTCGAAGAACGCGCGGTCTCGCAGCACCGCATCTGCCCACGGGCAGTGTACCGCGAACTCCGACTCCAGAAACGCAAAGAGTCGTCGGAGGGAGACTAGCACAGAGGCCGCGTTACGGCTGGTGTTCTGTGTTTTGCGCGGATACCAGTCGTACAAGAATGCGCGCAGGTCGAACTCGGTGATGGCCGTGATCGGCCTCTCCTGTCCGTACACCAGGAACGCCACAAGCATGACGGCATTCTCCGCATGCTTGCGTGCGGTGGCCAGTCCGAGGCCGCGCCCCGTCGGCGGATCCTGCAGCCACCGCAGGAAGCGCACGGCGGTGTCAGCGGCCATCACCGGCGCCTGCTCGTAGCCGATGCGCGCACCCAGTGTGGCGCCGGCGCCTTCCGGACCGGCCGGCTCCAGCAGCAGGTCGGGTGACGGCTCCTCCAGAAGATCGGAATCAAGCGCGGGGAGTTCGCACGTGAGCCCGGTTTCGGGATCCGTCCAAACAATGTCCTGCTCGTTGCCCATGACATCGCCGAACACGTCCGCGTGCATCGCCACGAACCGCGGCACGCTCATCACGATATCGGAGAGCAGCGCGAAGTGTCCGACGCGGATGCCGCCGCCCGGCGTATTGAGCACGAGCATGGTTGGATACGCATCTGGCGCCGCCACTTCCCAGCGATTGGTCTTGATCTCCTCGCGCATGCGCCTCGGGAGTTCGTGGCGTCGGTTGAAGAGCAGTGACGCCACCATGCCCGCCATTTCGCTGAACGCCTTCGACGGATCGTCGGGCGCATGGAACAGTGCGAACAGATCGCGTGGGTCTTCGTAGCAGCTGAGTCCGGTTTGTTCGCCCGCTCCGCCGAGCACGATGACCGCCCACTGCGGTCTACCATCGCGTGACACGAAGATCGGCTGCTCGTGTGCCGAAATAATCCACGGTGCGGCGCGGTAGTACTTGGCGGCCGCCGTGAAGAACCGCGCCACGCGATCGGCCGGCAGCCCCCATCCGGCCCACGTCTCGGGCTGCGAGCGCAGCTTGTCACGCGCCGCAATGCCGTGGAACAGGTGACCCAGCAGGCTGCGCACCGACTCGTCGAGCGCTGGCAATTCCGGCTGCAGCGTCACCGCGATGCCCGCCG
>JBGTFN010000147.1:0-6927 GCA_041747275.1 Gemmatimonadaceae bacterium
CGATGAGACGCACACCCGGCGAGCTCGCGGAGCGTTCTACCGATCGGCCGGCCGACAGCCGTTCCGCCGGCGGACGCTCCGATCGCAGACGATTGGCCAGCTCCAGTACCTGGGGTTCGGGGGCAACTTCCAGCTCCCGCCGAAGACGCTCTTCGAATGTAGACAATACCTGGAGTGCAGCTGGCAACTCGCCACCAGTCGCCAGCGCGCCGGCCGCGCCGGTGACGAATCGCGAGCTGAGCGGCTCGTCGTGCAACAGTCGCTGCCACGCGCGCGCTGCGTCGAGCCATGAGCCCTCTCGCTCTGCAGTTGCGGCCAGCTCTTCAAGCGCCCGCTGTCGATCATTCGCGATACGTCGTCGTTCGCCATCTAACCACCGTTCAAACTCTTCGGCCTCGTCAAGAAACACGCCGTCAAGAAACGGTGCGTCACTCAGATCGGCGGCTTCACCCAAATCACGCTGCTCGATCGCGAGCGTGAACTGCCACAAATCGCAGTCCACCGCCGATGCATTGAGCACGATCATGTCGCCATTTGACGTGTCGAGCACCTGCTCGCCCAGCTCGCGTCGAATGACGTACAACGCCTCGGACAGCAGCTTTCGCGCCTGGGGTGCGTCGCGTTCCGGCCACACCAACCCAATCAAACGGTCGCGCGAGAGGGTGCGCGATGGCGCCGTTGCCAACAAGGCCAGCAGCGCGATGCGTCTGCGCTGAGTGGCTTTGCCGTGCAACGAAACGCCATCCCGCAACACCTGAGGGGCGCCGAACAACTTGATTTTCAGTGAGTTGGCAGACACGCGCAAAAATTGATAGGCCAGTTGATAGCTGCGGGAAAGCGAGTTGTCGGGCGGGGATTACGCTAGTGGCATGAAGAATGGGCGGTGGTTGTATACCGCGAAATTGCTGCCCTGTCGCTCTCCCACCAAGCCCCCGCCGCGAGGTTTCCAATGTCTGATGCCAGCCGCTTCGAGTCTCTTACCGTGAAAACCGCTGCCGACATCGAGTCCTGGCACCCGGATCTGGCCATCCTGGTTCGATACGACCTGCCCTTCGTTTGCTTCGATCTGGAGGGGTCGGCCGTGCACATCTCCCGCGAAGCCACCATGCTTCTGGCGCGCCACCGGCACGTGGACGCGATGTTTGAGTCCATCAGAAAGGCCGCCTCCGAACAGCTGGAAGCGTTCCAGACCGAACCGGCGCCCTCTGTTCCGCGTGCCCATGCGCGCATCACTGACCCCGGTGACGGCGCGAGCTGGTCTATCCACGTGGTGCGTACGCGTCATGAGTGGCCGATTGCAGTCGCTGTGTGCGACGGGGCGCGCGCATCGCACTCGGAATCGCCACTGCGGGAGCGGCTCACTCGCCGAGAACTGGAAGTGGCATCGTTGGTGGCTGAGGGTGCCCCGGCAAAAAACGTGGCGGCAGCGCTGTCAATCACAGTACACACAGCTCGTCGCCACACGGAACAGGTTTTCCGGAAGCTGGGTGTGCATTCGCGCGCCGAGCTGACGCGGGTGGTGCTGCGTGGTGGGGAAATGCGCATGTCGGCGCCAGTTCGCTCCCCGCAGCTGCAGATGAGCGGTGCAGCGTAGGGGCGATTACCGCTGAGTCGCGAAGAACTGCGGTTACCGCGGAAACGCAGAGAACTGCGGTTATCGGGTCGTCTGCGCCCGGACGACGAACGCTGTGTACACGACGCCGTCCGGCGTTTCCCCCACCGAGAGGTGCCCAAGCACTTTCCGGTCGCGCATGCTGATCACCGCAACACGCGATTCGCTGCTCAGTGAGAGCAGAATGTGTTTGCCGTCGGGCGTATACGTGATGCCCTGGGGACCGCCGCCGAGGAACGTCAGTTTACCCTGCTCCTGGCGGCTGCGCCGACCGAAAAAGCGTACGACCTCGGCGCGGTAGTCAGGAATCACAACCGTTTCTGCATCGGGCGAAAAAAGCACCCGATACGGCCACTGAAAACCTTCAGCCGCTGTATTCACAGAGCCCGTGTAGCCGTCAATCACACTGATTTTGCCGGTGCTGTTGCTGCCTACCCACACCTCGCTGCCGTCGGTGGTCACGTTGATGGCTTCAGGGCGCTCCGGCACATCAATGCTGCGTACGATCCGGCCGGTTTTCATATCCAGCTCGGTGACTGTGTTGCTGCCCATGTCTCCCGTCCAGCCGATGCCGCCGTCAGCGGATACACCGACCATGTGCGAACCGGCTTTGTTGGTTTTCGCGGTGCTCACCACTGTTCCGCTTCGCACATCAACCGTGATGACCGCCTGGCTCGCTTCGACTGTCACTGCAACGAGCGTGTCGCCCGGCAGAAACACGAGGCCGTGCGGTCGCGAGTAAGGCGCAATGTCGATTGTCCGCTCGACACGCAGCCCCGCCACATCGATCACGGTAAGCGAACTACCCGGTGCAGGTCCGGTTCCGTAGTCTGTGATTACTGCCGTCTGCCCGTCCTTTGATATCACCACTTCGTGCGGGCCGTTGCCAGTGGGCAACGTGGCCAGCGTACGTCCGCTCCCGACATCTACGATGGTCGCGGTAGACGGAGTCTTGTTGGTGATGACCACCGTGCCGGTCAAGCCAGTGATCTGAGCCGACGCGGGTGTCGTACCCAGCAGCGTAGGCAGCGAAACCGCAGCAGCCAACAGCGTTGCTCGTGAGCACACGCGACGCAATAAAGAATCACGCGATACCCCGAACAACGTCAGGCTCTTGGAAGTGCGACGCAACGTCACATCACTTGAAGCTTGAGACGCAGTAGTAATCGAAGACACAGGAACTCCGGTCAGGGTTCGATGAACTTCCAGGCAGCGCGATGGTCGCGGGTAAGCGGCGCATCAGTCAGTCGCGCACGCACCATTTCAATCGGCATGCGACCTCCCTGCAAGATAGCATCATGGAACTGCTTGTTTGTCATGCGGCCAGCCCCAACCAGTTCACGGTGCAGCGCCCGGATTTGCAATCCGCCCAGCATGTACGCCGCCTGATACAATGGCGAGTACGACCCGTTAAAGGATCGCCGGACTTCTGCTTCGGCGTTGGCCCGTTCGTGCCCCACACGCTCCACGAGCATGTCGACAGCTTCCTGAGGCGTCATACGACCCAGGTGTACCTGCAGCGAAAAGATGATGCGCGCCAGTCGATGGGATCGCCAGAACAACATGCCCATGCGATCCTGCGGTGATTGCGGAAAGCCTTCGTCCCACAACAGCATTTCCCACCACAACGCCCAGCCTTCACCCCAAAATGGCGTGCTGAACGCGCTGCGGTGCGTGTTGTAGCGGGACGTCATGAAACCCTGTAGATGATGTCCCGGAATCAGCTCGTGATGCACGGTGGCCAGTGCGAAGTGCGGATTGTTGCCACGCAGGCTCATCAGCTTGTCGTCATGCGCCATTGAATCGGTGGGATACGCCACCTGAATGACTTCGCCGCCAAGGAAGAATGGCGACACGAGTTGCTGTCGCGGCGACATCATCTCCATGCGCCAGACCTCGTCCGCAAACGGCGGCACGGTCACGAGGTCGCGCTCACGTATGAAGGCCACCGCTTCGCGCGCCAGCTTGCGCACCAGCTCCGGTTGCTGTCCAGGTGGCACGAAGGCCTGCTTCACTGCCTCGAGCGCAGCGCGCCAGTCGTCGCCGAAGCCCATTTCGCGCGATGCCTTCTTCTGTTCCTCCTCGATCCACGCAAACTCTCGTTCGGCGAGCGCGATGAGTTCGTCCGGGGTGTACGCGATCATTTCAGCGTCGAGGTCCTCGGCGAGACCGTCAACTCCGATCGGGTCGCCAATGATCGGCTCTTCCTCACCTTCGCGCTGTCCCACAATTTCTTCGCGAATCGCCTTCGCATACTTCGTGAGCGCTTCGTTCGCTCGACGATACGGATCACTCGTCCACCAGGTGAAGACGGGATCGTACCCCGCATAGAAGCGATGCCAGTTGCGCAGGCCCGTCTGCAGATCGCCCACGTACGCAACGGCACGTAGCGCGACGATCCGTTCAGCGCGCGTGGCGCTGTCGTCTTTCTTTGCACGAAGCAGTTTGCTGAGGCTGTCTGCCTCGCTCGCCAGTATCGACAAGGTCTTGCCGGCCAGCGGACCATCGACAGGATCAAAACGACGGCGTGCTTCCTCGAACGCCGTGATGCGCGCAGCGAACGGCACGAGCGATTCCATTTCGCCCGCGAGCTTCTCTTCACGAGCGAGCCTGGCGAGCTCCGAACGCAGCCGGTGGTCGAGCAGCACATAGTCGATGCGTCCCTCCTGACTGAGCTTGTCGAAGGCAATGCGACCGAGTTGCGCGCGCCGGTCGGTGTAGAAATCGCGAAAGCGCGCGCGACGCTCCGGGGAATACTCTACCGACCACCTGCGAGAGAGCGCACCACGATCGGTGGTGAAGAGCGAGACGGTATCCCGCAACTCACTCTCCCCCACCGGGATCATGGCTGCTTTCGATTGCGCCAACAGCACCGCGGGGAGCACGCACAACAACAGTCCGATCGTGCCGCTCCGCGCGGCGCTGAGGGCGCGCTGCATCAGTTCGCCGGCTCCAGAATGCGGGTGATTTCCGTGCGCAGGTCGCGCAAGTGAATGCGCGTCATTGCATCACCCGCACGCGGCAGCGCCTGCTGCAAGAGGCGATCCAGGTCCTGCAACTCCGCACGCAGCAGACCACGCACGTCGGACGAGGCCGGGTTGGGCGCAGGATTGTTGGTGCGTGTAAGTGCGGCTTCCGTCGGATTGAGTCGGCTGTCGGCCGCCCCCAGAAACGCACGCTGCAGGTTGCGACGATACACGTTCACGCGCACGCTCGACTGGCGCAGCTCGGTCCAGATGCCAGCGCGCATGTCGGTCATGAGATCCGCAAGCGTGTACACGTCCGCGGGTCGCTCGGCCAGCGCTTCGAACTCGACAAGCCGGTTGAGGCGTGCCTGGTTCATGAGCGTGTTGACCACCGACGCCTGTCGTGCGCGGAAGCGATCAACAGCGCCTTCGTTCTCGATGCGGCGCAGCAGCGATGCATCCAGGAACATCTCCGGCACCTGAAACGCCACTTCGTTCAGGTAGCGAACCGCCTCGCGTTGACGCGCCTTCTCCACCGGGCGGAAGCGTTCGCCAGTACCGTAGCGCTGCTGCGTGTACGCGCCGCCGACCACTGCCGCCACGTGGTTCATGTAGCGTCCCCACTGCCCGACAGCTTCGCCGTACAGGGTGCGCACCTCGTCGTAACTCTCACCGGCGCGTTCCGCCGCCGGCAGGATGTAACTCACCACGCGCTCGAGGTTCTTCATGCCAAGCGTGGTGGCGCGCACGGCATCGGCATCGCCTACCGCTTCGGTCAGGTCTTCGGGATCGGCGGTCGCGTCGGCCGTGGAGAAACGCAGCCATGGAAACTCGTCCTGCACGCGGGCCCAGCGATCGAGCGTCGGCTTCTCCTCGTCGGGCGTGCGCGCGCCCGGAATCGGCGTGTAGCCCCACTTCACGGCGAACACATCGTACGGGCCGACCTGCGGAATGAGCAGGTGCGGCGGAATGCTGTCCTCCGGCTGCGCCACATAGTTGAAGCGCGAGTAGTCCATCAGCGTGGCTACGTGTCCGTTCATGCGCTCGAGGAAGCCGCGATTGCGAATGGAGTCCACGGGATACTGCGCCGACGACTTCATGTTGTGCGGAAAGCCGATGGAATGACCGATTTCGTGCGTGACCACGTACTCCACCAATCGACCCATCAGCGAATCGGGCATCGGCAACGTCTGTGCGCGCTTGTCGAGCGGCGAGACCTGGATGAAGTACCAGTTCTTCTGCAGCTCCATGATGTTGTGATACATGTTGACTTCGCCCTTGAGAATCTGTCCCGAACGCGGATCGACGATCTGTCCGCCGGTCGCGTTGGCGACCGTGCTCGGACGCCAGTAGATCACCGAGTGACGCGCGTCAAAGAGCGAGAACGTGCTGTCTTCCTCAGGCGTGGGCGCGATGCGTCCGAAAATTGCATTGCTGAAGCCGGCCTCGCGGAATGCGCCTTGCCACTTGTTGACGCCTTCGACGACCCACGGCTTGAGCCAATCGGGTGTCGCCGGATCGATCCAATAGATGATGGGCTCGACAGGGTCTGATACCGCGGCGTTCGGGTTTTTCTTAACCAGCTTGAAGCGATGAATGAAGCGCACCTGCTCAGCCTTGTGCACTTCGCGCGACATGTCGTATGCACGGCTCGAGATGAAACCGACGCGCTCGTCTTGCCAGCGAGGCATCATCGGTTCATCAGGCAGGCGCAGCATGCTGAACTGCAGACGCACCGTCTGCGAACGCAGCGGCGGCTGTCCACCAGCGCCACCCCCACCACCACCGCCACCGGTTGCGGGGGGACGTGACTGACCGGACTGCGTGACTTCGATGTTGAGATTGTCCGGAAACGCCATCGTGCGCTCCACCCAGCTTCGAGCGCGCACGATGCCTTCAAGCGGCCCCATCTCGGGAATGGCCGAGAGGAAGAGGTCGCTCACATCGACAACCGCCGCGCTGTCGGGGCCGTACGCGGCCACGTTGTAGGTGGCAAGCACGGGGCCCTTCCGAAAGCCCGACACCTGACGCCAGATCGGTGATGTCGTGTCGGCTACGAGATTGTGCTGCTTCGCGCGCAGGATCACGCGATTCCCATCGCGCTCCCACTGCACGATCGCGCGCATGCCACCGCCGAAAAAGCCGGCCGGGTCCTGCAGGGTGGATTCGACCGGGCGACTGATGAGCAGCATTTCACGCCCCAACTCGGCGGCGGGAATCTCGAACAGCAGGCGTTCGGCGATGCGGTGTATGCGGAAAATGCCATCCTGCGTAACCGCGCGGTCGGTGATCACCTGACGGTACGGACGCGGTATCTGTGCGGCTCCGGCTCCGCCGGGTCGCGCCGTG
>JBGTFN010000148.1:0-9518 GCA_041747275.1 Gemmatimonadaceae bacterium
CACGTGGCCGAGCCACCGCGTGTGCTGCGAGAAGCGCATCGTGTGCTGCGTGACGGTGGACGTCTACTCATATGTGACATGCGCGCGCACGACCACGAGCAGTACAAACACACGATGGGACATGTGTGGCTGGGCTTTGCGTCCGATGCGCTCACCGAGTGGTGCGAGCAGGCGGGCTTCAGCGGTGTGCGCTACACACCGCTGCCCGTGGACATGCAGGTGACAGGACCCGCGCTCTTTACCGTATCGGCCGCAGCGCCATAGGTAGCACGATGAACAGTCAGGTCAGCAGCACTACGAACAAGTACAAGTGCAATACGAAGCCGTTCACAATGGAACACCACCGGCCCGCAGCGGTCGATCACGATTCACTCCGCGCATCGCGCACGATGCCCGGTTCTCACGGAGCAAACGCATGGCGAGCACGATGAAAGCAGAACCGACGACTGGCATTCCCGCCAACGTCATGACGATGGACGGTGTGACCGAGGCCAACGCCGCCCGCCCGCCGTTTGCGGTGCGCGACCTGTCGCTCGCCGAGTGGGGCCGCAAGGAGATGCGCCTGGCTGAGGTCGAGATGCCCGGCCTCATGGCGCTGCGCGAAGAGTTTGGCGCAAAGCAGCCGCTCAAGGGCGCGAAGATCATGGGCTCGCTGCACATGACCGTGCAGACCGCGGTGCTCATCGAGACGCTCACCGCACTCGGCGCGGACGTGCGCTGGGTGTCGTGCAACATCTTCAGCACGCAGGACCATGCGGCGGCCGCGGTGGCCGTTGGTCCGAACGGCACGGTGGACAAGCCCAACGGCACGCCGGTGTTCGCGTGGAAGGGTGAGACGCTCGAGGAATACTGGTGGTGCACGGAGCAGGCGCTCACGTGGCCCGATGGCAGCGGCTGCAATCTCATTCTCGACGACGGCGGCGACGCGACGCTGCTCGTGCACCGCGGCGCCGAGTACGAGAAGGCGGGTGAAGTGCCAGGCTTTGATACTGACAACGAGCCCGAAGAGTGGGGCGTGATTCTCGACCTGTTGCGCTCGCAGCAGGCGATCGACAAGCAGCGCTTCACGAAGATGCTCGCCGGCATTCGTGGCGTGAGCGAAGAGACTACCACCGGTGTGCACCGTTTGTACGAGATGCAGCGTGATGGCACGCTTGCGTTCCCCGCAATCAACGTGAACGACGCCGTCACCAAGTCCAAGTTCGACAATCTGTACGGCTGCCGTCACAGCATCATTGACGGTCTGAACCGTGCGACCGACGTCATGCTCGCCGGCAAGATCGTCGTCGTGTGTGGTTACGGCGACGTCGGCAAGGGCTGTGCGCAGGCGTTCAAAGGGCAGGGCTCGCGAGTGGTGATCACCGAGATCGATCCCATCTGCGCGTTGCAGGCCGCGCTCGAGGGCTATCAGGTCACCACGCTCAACGACATCGTGGAAGAAGCCGACATCATCATCACCGCCACGGGCAACAAGGACGTGATCACGGTGGAGCACATGTCGCGCATGAAGGACAAGGCCATCATCGGCAACATCGGCCACTTCGACAACGAGATCGACATGGCCGGCCTCAAGAAGGTCGAAGGCATGCGTCGCATCAACATCAAGCCGCAGTACGATGAGTTCGTGCTGCCGAACGGTCGGTCGATTTTGATTCTGGCCGAAGGGCGGTTGCTGAATCTTGGTTGCGCGACGGGCCATCCGTCATTCGTGATGAGTGCGAGCTTTGCGAACCAGGTGCTGGCGCAGATGGAGCTGCACGCGAATGCTGAGAGCTACGAGAAGAAGGTGTACACGCTGCCGAAGCATCTCGACGAGAAGGTGGCGCGGTTGCACCTGCCGAAGCTTGGTGTGAAGCTGACGGAGCTGACGCCGAGTCAGGCGAGTTACATCGGGGTGAAGCCGGAAGGTCCGTTCAAGGCGGAGCAGTATCGGTACTGATGTAAGGGATGGTGTGGGATTGAACGATGTAGCGCGGTTGCCATGTGGCGGCCGCGCTGTATTGTTTGCGGCTATGGCGATAAGTTTGCTGGAATCTCCTGACAATAATCGTGCGAATTTTTGCTGCACTCTTCACAATCTTCTGCACGTCCGCGTGCACTGCGGCATCGGCGGAGTTTCCGTCGGCAGACCATCTGCACAGCGTGTTGGTCGCCGCCGTTGAAGCTGGCCCTGGCACGATCGTCTCTCTCGACACGGTGATCACTGGGGATTGGACAGCACTGTACGTCTTTTCGCCCTACACGAGCTCATCACACATTCGTGACTGCGTAGGTTCGCGGGTGCCGACTCGTGGGATTGAAACGCTCGAAGAAATTACACTTCTTGTGTTGATGCCGACCAAGGGATCGGCCCGAAGCATCGCGATCCCTCGCACGGCAGACTTCGCGCCTGAAGCGGCGAGTAGAGCCTACTCCCGAGGCTCCGCATCATTTGTCGTTCGGGAGCCACACTCCCCTTCGTGGGGACATCTGCTGCCGGCCGCAGGAACAACGCAAAAGTGTTGACGTCACTTCCCGGCGCAGCATCGTGATTATTTAGGAGCGCGTTCGTTTGATCGTTCAGGCGCGCTACATCGGGCAATCAAACTTGCGCTATGTCCACCAAGAGAAACTCGTGATGACCGAGCATGGCATGAGAACACTTCTCCGGTTCGCGATGGTCATGGCTGGGCCGCTCGTCAGCGCGACCGCGGTGGAAGCACAAACCGCTTTCGAAGCTACGAGCAAGGGAGCGCGATGTACGCAGAACTCGCAAGGCACTCGGCTCTGCCGCTTCGAAGTTGGTGCCGACCTAATCGTGAGCATCACGGCGGTGGGGGAACCAGACGCTGGCATTTCCTTCCTTCGGTCCAACATTGAAGGCGATTTCTTCGCCCGTACCGCGATTCAGCACCACTGTGTCATCGTGAGCGCTGGGATGAAGGCTCCCAATGCCGCAAAGGCCCCCGGCGGCGATCTGGCATTCGTTTCCCCGCGGACTGGCCGCGTCTACCGAACTTGGCAAGAGTGCGAAACGGCCCAAGGTTAGGACGCAGACCCGTGCCGACACGCTCTGTTCTGGACCGCGCCGACACAACGAGCGTCGCAGCAGACGGGCGAACAATCGAAGCTCGCTGCGCTCGCAATGACGCACCGCAAGACGAACCCGCTACCGGTTATCATCGAAGCGGTCATTCAGAACAAGGCGGACGACTGGAACAATGCCACCGCCACAGTAGCTCGCACCGACGCTCAGCGTGTGCTCGAGGCGCTGATCGCCGAGTACGGCATTGATGCGGCGCTGCAAGCCCTCGACAATCAGGGCTTCACCGGCAAGTCTGTTCGCTACCTGCTCACGCCGTTGCACGCCGAAGCCACGGCACGTCGCGCGAAAGCAAGGGCACCCGAGGACTCCCAGGGAACGTCGTAGGCAAACGTTCTGAACCAAACGCGCGCTGGCCGACAGCTGATCCTTATTGTACGCGACGAGCAATCTTGAAAGCGACCTTCCCCGTCTCGATGGCACCATGATGCGTGTGAAAATCGCGAAACGCGGATCTCCTGCCGTGCCGCTGCGCATCCAGCAGAGAGCGTGAGTAGATCGTCGCGTTGATGCACTCTACGCTCTTAATGCCAGAGCGGTGCGATGTCTGAGATGGCGAAGCTGAAGGGAGAACGCCAGTTTGGGTCTGTAGGGCCACTCGGCTCGGAACACCAACCCCATTCCACTTTCCGATGACATTCCAGGCATCCAGTGACACCTCTCCAAGCGGCGTGAAGATTGCCCGAGACTTTCGCGACAATCTGATCATCGACCGTTATGACCCCGTCTTCGCTGACATGCGGGCATCGAAGATCAAGCACTTGCGAAGTGCGAACAGCGAAGACGCGGTTTCATGGAACGTGTTTCGGTCGCTGCGGCAGATTGCACCAGAGTCTTGGCTGCCTGCTCTCTGGAAGCTGGCTTTCCCACAGCTCGATGCTCCCACAGATTTGTCGGCTATCGTGTCGCTCTGGCCGAGCGTTTCGCCGCCTCTCGGCCTTCTCGCGCACGGCGATGAGGGCGCCTCAGAAGTCGACATAAGAATCGAGAGTCCCACTTGGGTGTGGTTCATCGAAGCGAAGTATCGGAGCGATATCTCCACGGGCACAACGACTCGCCCGGATCGTGACCAGGTGCTCCGAAACATTGACGTCGGTTCACACTACGCTGGCGTCCGGCAGTTCTATTTCACTCTTCTTGTGATCTCCGAGAAACGATCACCGGAAGGCGCAAAGAAGGTGCTGGAGTACGCCGATTTCAGCGAGATTCGCGCGCGCTTGCAGGGACACCGTCCCGACGGCCTCGCAAACCTGAGCGGGGTGGGGAAGCTCACCTGGAGCGATCTCGCAGCCACCCTCGCAGTCGCCTCCAAGGATGCCAGCCGAAGCGACGAGCGGGAGTTCGCAAAGCGTGCGCTGGAATGGCTTGCTCAGAAGGACATCGTACCGAACAACGTCGGGCGCTGAACGCGGGCGCTGATCACGTCGCCGGCAAAAAGCGCACCAACGCATATTCTCCATGACACAGATCGACTGGGACGCGCTGTTGCAGTTCGTCGGGTACGGCCCCATTGGCCCTGTCAAAGTCCTGTTCCTGGGACTCGAAGAGAAGGCTGTCGAGGGAGAGCGCAATCTCGCTGCGCGCGCCAGTTTTCGACTCATCGAAGACCTGCGCGATGCGCATGAAGGGGTGCTCGCGCGTTCAGGCTGTCACAATCCCTTCACCGAAGCGCACAGAGACCCGGTGAAACAGTGGAACACCGCCGCGCGCTTTTCGCTCGCCTTTCAGGGCTCTCCACACTGGCATGAGCGACACGCGTGGAGCGACTACTGGCGAAACAAGCTCGGTCGGACACACGGAAACACATTCCTGATGGAATGCTTTCCATATCCCCGTCCAAATCGCTCCGCATTGGTTGCCGGAGCACCTGCGTTGACTCCGGATCAACTGTGGGAGCGCCGCCTGCCCACACTACGCACGCATCTCAAGCAGCACCCAGCGCGCTTTGTTATCGCGTACGGAAAGGAGACGAAATCCAAGGTGGCTGAGTTGCTTACGCTGACACCGAACGCGTGGTCCACGGTGGCCGGGTTGAAGCGTCCCGCAGAGATCGCCGTCAGTGGTGCAACGTGCATAGCACACGTCGGGTTCTTCGGACGCGGCTACTTCGACAACAGTGACATACCCACGATCGTGCGCGCCATGCGCGAGTCCGCGAGTGACACCTGACCGAGCGCTCTGGCGTGTCGCTTGCGACACCCCGCACTTCGCCGCAGTTTCGAAAAACTCCTTCCGCCGAGATTAAGTGCACCGTCGTGTCTCTGCGTTCTTCTCGCGCTCGCACTCACCTCATGCGCTGACCAACCCGTAGGCCACGTGGCCGCGGAGTGGTCTCTCCGCGAAACCCTCCGCATCGGATCCGGCGACGAAGGCCCTACCTCCTTCTCATGGATCAAAGGCATCGCCGAGGGCGCCGACGGACGCATCTACATCTACGAACACAGCACGCAGGACATCCGCGTCTTTTAGCGCCAGCGGCACTTTCGACCGCACCATCGGTCGACGCGGTTCCGGTCCCGGTGAGCTCTCCAACGCCGAAGGCATAGTGTTCGCCGCCGACGGCGCACTCTGGGTTCGCGACGCCGCCAACGCGCGCTTTTCGCGCTTCGACGCCGATGGCACCGCGCTCGACAGCTGGACCATGACCTACTGCTCGTCGCAGGGCTCGTGGGCGCCGTTCGTGACGCCGGAGCGGCTCGTTGATCACGACTGCATCCCCGGCACCGAGTCGGATCGCATCGTGGGCTATCGCACCGATCGCAGTGGCGTCGACTCGCTCGGCGTCATCGCCGCGTGCGGCACACAAGACATGTACGACGCTTCCGCGTGGATCACGCGCACCCAAACCCGCGAATCGTATCGCCCGATTCCCTGGGCACCGCGACCGGCCAGCACGTATGACGCCACCGGCGCGACGTGGTGCGCACCATCGACCGCGCGCTACGACCTGCTGCGCATTGCACTCGGCGGCGACACGGTGCGCGTGACGCGCGACATACCACCCATGCCGGTCACGTCCGCCGAGCGCGACTCGGCAATCTCCGAGATCGAATCGCGCGGTCCCACCGGTCTCGACTTCTCGCGCATCCCGTCCACCAAACCGGCCATGCACCGGCTCACCGTGGACGATCAGAACCGTCTCTGGGCGCGCCGCGATCGCGCCGAGGGCGGCATCGTGTTCGACATCATCGAGCCCGATGGCACGATCGCCGCGACCGTGCTGCTCGGCGACGTGCGCACGCCGGTGTGGTCACCGTTCGTGGTGCGCGGGGATGTGGTGCTGATGGTGATCGTGGACGACCATGACGTGCCGCAGGTGGGGCGGTTTGTGATTGAGCGGGGTGGGTGAGAGGGTGCCTCCGATTGCCTTCGCGGGCCGCTCCACCGGCGGGTTTTGCATGCGGAGGCATGAAGTTTCTGCTATCTTGAAAAGTATCCTTCCCCTGCGCTCATGCTCACTGCCGATCTGCTGCAGCGAATCACCATCCGCGCCGACCAATGCGGCGGTCGTCCGTGTATCCGCGGCATGCGCATTCGCGTCATCGACGTGCTCGAGCTGCTCGCGGCGGGCGAATCCCGGGAGCAGATTCTCCAGGACTATCCCTATCTGGAGCCGGATGACATTACGGCGAGCCTGTTGTACGCGGCGCGACGGATAGATCACCCCAACGTCGCTGCATAGCGCGTGGCCGAGACGGCGGCACTTGAGGTCTGGGTCGACGCGCAGCTGCCACCCGCGCTCGCGCGCTGGCTTTCCCAGAACCAAGGTATCGCTGCTCGCCATGTCGCAGACCTCGTAATGATGAGCTGCGCGAGATCGTGATGTCCGCGTGGCCACGGGTTGTTGAACTACTTCGTGCAGACGAGCCGTTAATCGAAATCGGACGTCGCGCGTAAATCGCAGCCTGGCGCCAGCAGTGCGAGCACTATCGCGAACGCCTGCCTGCGTCGGAGAAGCGTCGTCGATATCGGCGCAGCGCTGACCGTTGCGGTAGCATGACTACCGTGCTAACATGCTAACGTGATCGTCTCGTTTCGGGATGCGGGCACCGAAGACATCTTCAACAGTGTGGATTCGAAGCGCGCCCGCAAAGCGTGTCCTCCACTGTTGTGGAAGGTAGCGCGCCGAAAGCTGGAGTGGCTGGATTCTGCTGTGACGCTGACTGACTTGCGCATTCCCCCCGCCAACCAGCTGGAAGCCTTGCAGCGCGATCGACGAGGCCAACACAGCATTCGAATAAACGACCAGTATCGCGTGTCCTTCATATGGACGGATTCCGGTCCAAAGCAAGTCGAAATCGTCGATTATCACTCCTGAGCGAGGGCGCTGACTATGGTACGAATTCCCACGCATCGAGCGCCGACGCATCCGGGTGAAATGCTGCTCGAAGAGTTCCTGAATCCGATGGGGCTTACGCAGCGAGAACTTGCAGACGGCATCCACGTGCCGTATCAGCGCGTGAATGAACTCGTCAACGCACGCCGTGGTGTGACGCCAGCCACCGCACTACGGCTCGCCAAGTTTTTCGGGACGTCGCCGGATGTCTGGATGAACTTGCAGCTTCGATGGGACCTGTATCATGCGCAGCGCGACGAAGCCGCCGATCTAAGTCGCATACAGCGATTGAAAGTCGGCTAGACTCGCGCCGAAGCCTGAGCGCCGCTCTTTACGGGAGCGCAGCCACTTCAGTTGACCCAAGCTTTAGCGCCAACGGCACCTTCGACCGCACCATCGGCCGACGCGGCGCCGGCCCCGGTGAGCTCTCCAACGCCGAAGGCATCGTGTTCGCCTCCGACGGCGCACTCTGGGTGCGCGACGCCGCCAACGCACGCTACTCGCGCTTCGACGCCGATGGCACCGCGCTCGACACCTGGACCATGAACTACTGCTCGTCGCAGGGTACCTGAGCGCCGTTCGTGACGCCGGAGCGGCTCGTCGACCACGACTGCAGTCCGGGCACCGAGTCGGATCGCATCGTGGGCTATCGCACTGACCGCAGCGGCGTCGACTCGCTCGGCGTTACCGCCGCATGCGGCACACGTGACATGTACGACGCAGGCACATGGATCACGCGCACCGAGACCGGCGTCTCCTTCCGCCAGGTTCCGTGGGCATCGCGTCCGGCCAGCACGTACGACGCCACCGGCGCAACGTGGTGCGCTCTATCCACTGCGCGCTACGACTTGCTGCGCATCGCACCGAGCGGCGACACAGTGCGCGTGACGCGCGACATCGCACCAATGCCGGTCTCGGCGGCCGAGCGCGACTCGGCGATCGCCGAGATCGAATCGCGCGGGCCCACCGGTCTCGACTTCTCGCGCATCCCGTCCACCAAACCCGCCATCCACCGGCTCACCGTGGACGATCAGAACCGCCTCTGGGTGCGCCGCGATCGCGCCGAGGGCGGCATCGTGTTCGACATCATCGAGCCGATGGCATGAGCGACGTTCTGGGCAACACGCCCCGCCTATGAGTCTCTGTGCGCACCGCTCCTTTCGCGTCGCATGGCGTTATACGTGGCCGTGGCACCGATGACTTGTCGCCGCAATACGTCCCAGTTGAAGCTCAGGGGCGACCCGGTGACACGCTCGTCCTCTGCACTCCACTCGATGAGGGCGGGAGTCGACGACACGCCGGCGCGTACCAGGGTCGTTCTGCTCCGTGTGACTATGGCACGCTTACCCGCGTCCGGGAAAATAGCGATCAGCTCCTCCGGAACGCTTGCTTGAGTATCGTCAGCCGCCAGCACCACGAGCGTGACCTGTGGCATCTGATGCCGTATCAGGCGGAGTTCATTCTGCCGCGCGGTGCAATCGCTCGCCTGGACGACCAAGGCAATGCCGACCGGCTGGACCGCAGAGAGCGCGCTCAGTACGTCGTCTTCCCGTACTCGGTCGCAAGCCGCAAGGAGCATCCAAACCCCGCAGAGCAGCGGCCACGACCAACGGGCCGCCGGTCTTCGAGGGCTCTGACTATCGGCTCGGAACCGTGAAGACATCGACCCGGTGCAATCCCGTTGAATCCTCACTCACGATCGCCAACGTCGAGTCCAGAGCGGTCAGCCCGCGAATGCTCCCCTTTGCAAGCAGGCTGCCCTCGTACGCCCACGGCTGCCTGGCATACACGTCAAGTAATTGACCTCGCGACCCGGTGCGACCGTGAAAGGCGACAAAGACATGAGTTGTTGATGCAGCGACCCGCTGCGTCCCCATGACGGTGCCCTTCGCGAAACCGTACGTCACGCTCTTGGGGCCGCTGCGCGTCTCGGTGATTGGTGGCGGTGCCACCGTCTCTACCAGCGGTAGCGCGCGCAGCGAATCACTCGAACGCAAAATCCAGAATCGCGAATCAAACGCCCCAGCCAAGGCACACTCGCCATTCGCAATCGTGGAGAGCGCATACTGTGCATCAAGTCCTGATGGATGCATGGTCCAG
>JBGTFN010000149.1:0-6225 GCA_041747275.1 Gemmatimonadaceae bacterium
TGGAACCTGCCGACACTCGCCCGCGACTCGGCGCGCCTCGAGGTGCCCTTCACGGCGTACGCCGGTGAGCGCGACAGGTGGGTGCCGCTCGTCGAGCTCTCCGCGCAGGTCGCCCGAGTTCCCGGCGCGACGCTGGTGACCGTGCCTGGCGTTGGCCACCTGCTGCCCGAGGAGTCCCCCGAGCTCGCCACACAAGCAATAGTCGATTCCCTGAGCCGCCTGAACCAACCGTAGACAGTTCACCGTCAACCGCCACTGTAAACGGTTGACCGATCTCTCCACTCACTCCCCACGCTTGCCAGTCCCTATAGTATCGTTTTTCCCATACCATGAAGTTCACCGCACTGGCGAAGTGCCGCAGCGAACACTGGCTTCTGGAGGGGCGCAGCAATGGCCGACGAGCCGCAGGCGATCGCAACGATGGTTTCCAATATTGAAGCGAAGACGGGGAAGAAGCTGGCGGAGCTTGGCGATGTCGTGCGCACGTCGAAGCTCAGCAAGCATGCGGAGCTGCGCACGATGTTGATGGAGAAGTTCGGCCTCGGGCAAGTCGGCCGGTGATGTACTCGACGATATCTACGCCGGCAAGAGGGCGGCGCTGCGACCGGTGCACGACGCGGGTGAGCTCCCCATCGGAGATCGACGCAACGGTCCGCGGTTGGATTCACGCGGCATACAACGATGCTGGCTGAAGACCCACCCCAAAAGACCGTCAACAGTCAACAGTCAACTGCTACCGTCAACGGCTTGAATGGCTCGCGACGAAACGCGAGGCGGCGTAGGGCGCAAAAAAACCGTTGACAGTGAACTGTGAACGGTTGACTGTGAACGGTTTTATCGTGCGGCGATTGCATCGGCGCGTGTTGCGCGCGGCTCAAAACCGTTTACGGTGAAAGTTGACGGTCAACCGTTGACGGTTTGGTTCTGCGACGCGGAGCGGTGCGTGCTGCGCACATCTTGCAATCGTTTACCGTTTCGGTGAGCGGTGAACTGTTCACGGTGCAGGGGGTGGTGTGGGAGCGGCGTCGGTGAAAGACTTGAGCTCCATGGTGAGGGTGGCGATGCTCACCTTGGCGCGAACCTTCAGCGGGATGTGGCGCGCATCGTTCGAAAACCACACCTCGGCATCACCGCCCTCGCTGAACAGGCCCTTGGTGCGAATGATCGGCTTCACCACCACGGCGTCGAACTCGCCGGCCGGCACTTTGATGCGCTCGGTACGCAGCACCCGCACGGTGACTGGGTTGCCGGCATCCTTATAGTAGCGCGAGTCGGAATACTCGTCGCCCACATTGAGCGGCAGCGTCCGGATGAAATAAATGAACGAGACATCGTCGAGAGGAATCGACGACGCAAGCGCTCCGCTGTCGGCGGAGTTCGCCATGTTTACGAATCGCATCTCCTTCGGCAGGAACTCATACGTCTTGTCCCTGGAATAACCCGTCTGATCAAGCTTCTGCTCGAAGCGATGCGAGTACAGATCGCTCACGTCCAGCCACGAGCGCTGCAGGTCGTTGATCTTGAACACAGTGATGCCGCCCTTGGTGCGGAATTCCAGGCGGTACGACGGATTGCCGCGCACGGTGTCGAGCGCTGCAACCTTCATCGAGGCCGTGCCGGAGCCGCTTACAAGCAGCCACTTCGCTTCGAGCCGGAAATCGAACGTCTCGCCAACGGCGAAAGGCACTGGTGCGAATGCCGGCCGTGCGGTGTTGATCGCGCGAGGTGCGGGGGCGCTCTGGGCGACCATGCGTTGCGGCAGCAGGGTGACGGCGGCCAGCGCGAGTGCGAGGCGAAGACAGCCCAGGAGCGAGTGCGGCGGCAGCATCACGCAACATAAGCGATTTGCCCGCCGCTGGTTCCCCGCCCATCGAGCAAAAGCCCTTCCGCTACGAGCCTGTTGCCTTGTTCGCAATTGCATCGAGCGGCGCGGCCTCGAGTGAGTACATGGCGCGGAGTGAAAAGGCCGGCGTCAATCACTTCGTGAAGAAACCGTACTCTGCAAGTGAACTGCAGGGCCCTACTCGCCCGAAGGAGCAATAGCGGCGAGCACCGGCCTGAGCCATCATCACGGCTCATGTAGTGCAACCCCAGGAGACTGATGCTCGAAGACGAGGTTGCCAGCGCCGATGCGCGTGAGGCTGCACGACTCGAAGCGATGAAGGCCGAAGTCGGTCGTGATGTGCAGGCGGAGATCGGTGGCCAGGCCGCCGTGTCGTCCACGGCGGACAGAGCGCGAGTTTCCGAGGTGGCGTCGGACATGCGCCGGTCGGCGATCGACGAAACGGTACACTCGGAACGCAAGATTGAACACGCGAGAACTGCCGCTCGCGGTTCGCAATTTCTCGACTATGCGTTCTACCTGCTCTACACGATACTCGGCGTACGACTCGTGCTGGCGCTGATCGCCGCCAACTCGTCAAACGGTTTCGTGCAGTTCATTTCGACAATCACCAATCCATTCTACGCGCCGTTTCGTGGCATCGTGGAAAGCCCGAGCAATGAAAGCGGGAACACGCTGGTATTTCCGATCATCATCGCGATGGTTGTCTATGCCATCGTGCATGTCGCAATCAACGGACTCCTGCGCATGGTGGGGAATCGGAAGACGACTATTTAGACGGAATCGCCAACGCGTTGCAAATCTGATCAAAAACCGCCTTCGCCTCGCGCGTGAAGGGTGCACCTACGAAATCGTGGATCGCACGGGGTGTTTCGCGGAACAGGATGCTTCCGCCGCTCTGTACCACGCGATCGCGCAGCAGCCTGGCGTCAGGTAGAAGAATGTCATCGCCCCCGATGTAGAGCTGAATCGGGGGCAGATCCCGCAAGTCAGCGTACAGAGGGCTGAGCAGCGGCGATTTCAGGTCTGCTGAACCCGCCCACCACTCTCCCCACTGCTGCACGGCACTGAGTCGAAGCATGACGTCATGTTTTTCCAGCGCCACCATCTCGGTGTTTGTCGCCGATGCGTCAGCGACTGGTGAGAACAGAATGATGTGTGCCGGAAGTGGAAGACCAAGATCGCGGTAGTGGATCGCCTGCGTGAGCGCGAGATTTCCGCCGGCGGAGTCGCCGCACAGGATCAGGTGTGCAGGGTCTACCTGCTCGAGAACACTGCGGTACACCTGCTCCAGGAACGCGAACGCCTCTTCATACTGGTGTTCGGGTGCAAGCGGGTACAGCGGGACGGTCACGATTGCACCGGTGGCGTCCACCAGCGCGGCGATGATGTCCCAGTGCTCCTTGACCAGGGCATCGACGAACCCACCGCCGTGCGTGTAGATCACGTTCCACGGTGTCGCGTCTCGCTTTGGCCGCAGCGTGTACACAACGCGTTCACCAATACGGCGTTCGGCCACGTCGCAGCGACGCTGAATGCCACGCGTGATGCGCGCCGCGTCGGGATACGTTCGCTGCAAATACCTGCGGTGCAGCGCGGCACGGTCGGACGGCGGCTTTCCGGTGAGCTTCACCATGAGCCGAACAAGTTGCATTGCCAGGCTTCGACGTGGGGGAACCGAGCTGCTCATGGAATTCTCATTGAGGACCCTCGACGAACTTCACGGCGACCCGCGCGTGAGTCGTTCCCGAAACTCGCGGATCCAGTTGTGCACGACAATCGCCTTGTCTTCGCCATCCGTGGTGCGCAGCACGAGGAACCGCCGTCCATCCGGCATGACGTCGTACGACGGGTGCGTCGCGTCCGGCGGATCATTTCCAGGCAGCATGAGGCGGCGTTCCCCCATTGTGAACGCTGCACCGGTCGTGACCGCGGTCGCGGTGATTCCCTGCGGCGACCGGAAGAAGAGCGTGCGACCCGAACGATCCCACAACGGTTCTGCGCCGCCGTCCGTGCTGACCTGGACGCGCGCGCCGTCGTTTGGGAAAGGGCGGACGTAGATCTCCATCCGACCGCTCTCGTCTGCCATGTAGGCAAGCCAGCGGCCATCCGGGGAGAGCCGGGGCATCTGCTCCGAAAACGGCCCCGCCGCGAGCGGTTTGAGTGCACGGTCCCCAGTGAGATCAACGGCCAGGATGTCCCGCGGGCGCGTGCCGCCGGGAGCGGTGCGCACCACGAGCCAACGGCCGTCGGGGGACATGATCGCCTCGTTCAGCAGGACGTCGCTTTCATAAAGCGCCTCCGGCGAACCGCTTCCGTCTGCCGGCACCCACATGATGGTCGTGCCGCCCGCACCGCTTGACGCCAGCCCCCGATCTCTCACGGCCTTGTAGATCACCCGACGGCCATCCGGCGACCACTCCGGCGCCGTGTTGATGCCTTCCGTGGTGAGGCGCCGGAAGGTGCGCGCGGTGCGGTCGTAAATCCAGATGTCGATGCCATCGGCGCCCACGAGCGCTACCGCGATCCACTCACCGTTCGGAGACAGCCGCGGGGTCCGGTAGTTCCCGATTTCATCTCGCACTGCTGCCTCGCTCCCCTCGCCGGCGACGACCAGCCGAACCTGCCTCGTGTCTGGCATGAAGGCCAGCGTCCCCGTGGCCGAAAGCCCCGCACCGTCCACGCTCGTGGCAATCGTGATCACATCGCCAGTTGTGCGGAGCGACTTCGAGTCGAAAGGCACAGCAGCAATGTTGAAGGTTGGCGTCACGTGGATGAGATGGCCGTCCACGAAGCCAAGCGCTCGCTCCGCATTCAGCTCGAGCGGGGTCACCTCTCCTGTCTCGAGCGACACGGCGACCATCGCACCGCCTTGAGCGATGTCGGTCGTTCGAACCATCACCGTCTTGCCGTCCGGCAGCACCATTGGGTTGACGAATCGCAGCTGTGACGAAGAGTCGGTCACGACGCGAGGGGTGCCGCCGCGGGCCGGCAACTCGAGCAGGCCGGATTCGGTGCCGATCAGGATCATGTCCTGCGCGGTCCACGCGAGCCCGACGATCACCCGGGTCCCGGTGCTGCCCATCCGCTCGCTCTGTCCGCCGTCACTCGGGATGCGCCGAATCTCGTTGCCGTTCGCGAACGCCAGCCAGCGACCGTCGGGCGAAAACGTGAGAGATCGCAGGGACTCGCGCGCGAGGGTGACCTCTCGTCCGATCTCGCTGACGCGGCGCGCGACGGTGCGGTAGCCGGTTGCCCCCTGCAGTACGTAGGCGAGCCGATCGCCCTGCGGGGAGATCGTAATGGGGTACCCGCCGACCATTGGGCTCTCGCCCACTGGGGTGTCGATCGTCATTCGGATGACCGGAACCTGCGGCGCTTCGTCGAGACGCGTGGCCATCCACGCCAAGCCGCCGGTAGCAACGGCGGCGAGTGTCCACGCTGCCCGCTCGCGCCAGCGGCGGGTGCGCTCGGTGCGTGGGGACGTTGCGTTGGCGGCGCTGGGTGCATACCGGGCGAGCGTTGCCGGGTTGCCCTTGCCGAGCAGCGCCTGGGCGAAGTCGTTCGCCGTCGCGAACCGGTCCGCCGCCAGCTTCTCGAGCGCGTTCCGCACCGTCGCGTCCACGTGCGAAGGGACGCTTCGTCGCAGCAGGGTGAGCGGGCGCACCTCTTCCGTCATGAGCTTGGCGATGATCGCCTGGGCCGAGGCCCCGTTGTGCGGCGGCTCACCGATAAGCATTTCGTAGGTCATCGCCCCGAGCGAGTAGATATCGGTGCGTGCGTCCACGGTACGGTCGCCGGTCGCCTGTTCGGGACTCATGTACTGCGGCGTGCCGAGAGAGAGCCCAGTCTGCGTCACGCGCTGTCCGCCGGCCTTGCTCACGGCGAGCGCGATGCCGAAGTCGGCCACGAGCGGCTGCCCATCCGGCAGAAGGATGTTCTCCGGCTTGAGATCGCGATGGATCACGCCGCGTCGATGCGCGTAGTCAAGAGCCTGGGCGATCGCGACCGCTAACCGTACTGCCTCCTCGACCGGAAGCTGCTGCTCCCGCTCCAGACGCGCGCGGAGCGTCTCGCCTTCCACGTACGGCATGACGTAGAAGAGCAGTCCGCCCGCCTCGCCACTGTCGAATAGTGGTAGCAGATGCGGATGCTGCAGATTTGCCGTGACCTTGATCTCGGCGAGGAATCGCTCCACGCCGAGCACGGCACCGAGTTCGGGCTTGAGAACCTTGATGGCGACCTGCCGGTCGTGCTTCAGGTCGTGCGCGAGATAGACGGTGGCCATCCCGCCCGCGCCGATCTCGCGCTCCAGGCGGTAGCGGTCGGCCAGTGCGGTTACGAGTGCGGGCGGGTTCTGAGTGTTCATCGCGGCACAAGGT
>JBGTFN010000150.1:0-4702 GCA_041747275.1 Gemmatimonadaceae bacterium
CGGGGCGCCAGCCGAGTGGCGGCGTTGACCGGAAAATACGCGTGTTGGAGCGGGGATGTTGCGGCGACGCCGGCTAGCGAGCCCTCGCCCGCCAGGCTGCAAGGATCTCGGCCTCCCGCTCCGGCGTGAGCACGAACCGGTTCGCCGCCTGGCGATCGGCGGGCAGCGACTTCCACCAGGACAGCGTGTCGCGGACCGTCGTCTCCAGCGGACGGTAGGTGAGCCCCGCGCCGATCGCCCGGGACGGATCTATCGCCAACATGCCCAGCGCATTGCCGCGCGGCAGCGACCAGGGGCAGGCGAAGGTCAGCTTCTGCTCGGCGAGGAAATCGTGGTCGTCCACCCAGACGAAACGCGCGTCGGCGTTGAGTGCTGTGCGAGCCTGCTCCAGAAAGCGCGGGAAGGTGAGCGTGATTGCAGGACCGGCCACGTTGTACGTGCCGGTGCGCTCCTGCTCGACGAGATGCACCATGAACTCCGTCAGGTCGCGCACGTCCACGAACTGCGAACGGTCGGAGGGCAGGCCGGGAGCGAGCACATCGCCACCGCCATCGAGTCGCACGGGCCAGTAGGTGAAGCGATCGCTCGTGTCGCCGGGCCCGACGATGTACGTGGGCCGCACGATCAGCGAGCGCTCACCGAACACGTCGCGCGTGCGCGCCTCGGCGATCGACTTGTTGACCCCAAGCGAGTCGGCCGCTTCCCCTGTCATGCTCATGCGCACCACACTCCGCTCGTCGATGTCGACGGTGCGGTACGGATAGTACACACCGGTGGACGAGACGAAGAGGTAGCGGGACGTGGCGTCTTTCAGCAGCGCGGTGGAGTGTTCCACCCACGCGGGATTGTTCGCGGAGTCATCGAAGACCGCATCCCACGTGCGTCCGACGAGCGCAGCGTAGTCACCGATGAGCACGCCATTGGCGTCTTTCGCATCGCGGTCACCGACGAGTCGTTCGACCGAGGCGGGAAGTTCGGCCTGCCGACGACCACGCGTGAAGATCGCGACGCGATGGCCGCGCGCGACGAGGTGACGCACGAGATGGGGACCGATGAAACCGGTTCCGCCGAGCACGAGCACGTTGAGCGCGCGTGACGCTGTGGTGATGCTTGTTGATGAGTCTGTTTTCGACTGTGCAGCTGATGCGATTGAAGCGAGCGCGGGTGCTACTCCGCGTGTGACGAGTGCCGCGGTGGTCGCAGCAGTCGTGACGACGCTCACGCGCAGAAAGTCACGTCGAGTACTCATGGCGACCTCAGGTGAAATGCCGGTGCCGAAATTATGCGGTGCGTGACGATCCTGTGATCATTTTCGTCTCTCGAGTGTAACCTGATGCATGGCCTGCCCGACTCGGTCTCCGAGCTCTGGGTGACGGAAACGTTGTTCTCGCAGTAACAGATTTCGCAGTACGAGCGGAGTGAACGCAGGAGCAATGCGGCCGGTCACCAGATGAGGTGACCGGCCGCATTTGCATTCAGCGAATCTCGGCGGTGTGGCGGTAGTAATCGCCCATGAGATGTTCGGCGAAATATTCCATGAGCATGCGGTTGAAGTACGGTTGCATGGGGCCGAAGCCGTGCGCCTGTCCGGGCATCATCATCATGTCGAAGCGCTTGTTTGCCTTGATGAGTGCATCGACGAGACGGATCGTATTACCGGGGTGCACGTTGTTGTCCATGTCGCCGTGTACAAGCAGCAGCTTGCCCTTGAGATTGGCTGCGAGTTCGGCGTTGGTGGGCACGCGGATCTCGTAGCGCGTGCTGTCGTCGGCCTGCACCACGCGCGAACCGTTGCGTCCCGTCGTCTGTTGTGTGCGAGCGTTGCCATTGCCGTTACCGCTTGTGGTGCGACCGCGCTGCGTTGAGTCACGACCGCGCTGCGTGCTGTCGCGGCGTTCCGTGATCACGCGCAGGCCGTGATGTTGCTCGCTCCAGTTCTGGTTGTAGATGTTGTTGTCGTGATTGCCTGCTGACGAAACACCCACCTTGAAGAAGTCATTGTACGGCGGCAGCATGAGCGCTGCTGCGGTAAGAAATCCGCCGCCCGAGTGGCCGTAAATGCCGACACGATCCAGATCGATGAACGGATGCCGCGCGGCAAGCTGCTCGATGCCGGTCTTCTTGTCGGCCAGCGCGTAGTCGCGAAGGTTGAAGTAGCCGAAGCTGTGGTATGCGTTCGAGCGCTGCGGCGTGCCGCCACGGTTTCCGATCTGGATGACGATAAAGCCGAGCTGCGCGAGTTGCTGCATCACGCCGCCGGTGCTGAATCCGCTCGTCACCTGCTCGGTTTGCGGGCCCGGATACACGTAGGCGACGATCGGATACTTCTTCGTGGAATCAAAGTCGGCCGGCTTCCACATGTTGCCGTAGATGTCGGTCACGCCGTCGGCGGCCTTGGTTGAGAACGGCACCGGAGGCGTCCAGCCCATCTCACGGATGCGCCAATCGTCCATCGTCTCGAGATTCATCACGATGCGTCCGGACACTGCGTCGCGCACCACCGCTACTGGCAGCGTATCCGCGCGTGAGTAGTTGTCCACGATGAATCGCTTGGTGGGCGACACACGCGTGTTGTGGTCATGCGCAGACGGCGTGAGGTGCGTGAATCCTGATCCGTCGCCGTTCATGCGATAGACGTGACGCAAATACGGCGTCTGTCCTTCCTCTCGGCCCACCCCGCCGATGAACAGTGTGCCTTTTACGGTGTCCTGGTCCACCATCGTTTCTGCGCGCCATGAGCCGGACGTCAACGCGCGCTTGTACTCGCCATCGTGTCCATACAGATAATAGTGTCCCCAGCCGCTGCGCTCCGAGAACCACACGAAGTCTCCGCCGCGCCTCACGTAGCGCACCGGTTGGATCTCGAGAAACGCGCCTTCCACCGACTCGGTGAGCAGCGTCTTCATGGCGAGCGTCGCGGTGTTGACTTCCACCAGTTCCAGGTTGCGCTGCAGGCGATCGCGGCGCACGAGGCGGAACGTCTCCGACTGCACGGGCCAGTGCACGTTGGTGAGGCGCTGATCTTTCCACTTGTCGGCTGGCACCTTGCGGATGGCCTTCTCGCCGCGTGTGAAGACGAACAGTTCCTGCTGGTTCACATCGCTTTCGCCCGGCATCGCGTACTTGTACGAGCGCAGCGTCGGACGCGGATTCGAGAGCACGTTCACCAGATACAGCTCCTTCACCTTGCGCGCATCGTTGCGCTGCACGGTGAACGCACGCGAGTCGGGCGACCAGCTCACGTTGGCGCGTACTCGCTGATCACGGCTGCGGTCGTCCGTGTTCTGTCGCTCGCCCTCGTCCTCGTCTTCATCCTGCTGACGCTCGTTGATCGCCGCCGTGTCCCGGAAGCCGAAGCTGAAATCCTTTTCGCCGTCCGTGCTCACCTGCGTGGTGTCGCCGGTCGCGACTTCCACGACGAACAGGTTGTGATCGCGGGCAAACGCGAACGCCGTGCTGTCGGGTGAGAAGTTGCGGAACTCAGGTGGTTGACCGGGACGCGGCGGCGGCGTGGTGAGGCCAGTCTCCTCGTCATCGGCGATGGAATCGCGCTTCCAGATGCCGAGGCTGGTGAGCGTCTGCGACGCCAGATTCCACTCGTAGCGCGTGGAGTCCACCTGAAAGCGAATACGCTTGTGATCCTTGGTGAAGTTGAGCGCGGTGAACGGCAGCTTTTCCGGCTCGTACGGCTTCCGGTGCAGGCGTGAGAGTTCCTCCGCAAGCTTCACATGATCGAACAGCGGTCGCTTGGTGCGCGTCTGCGGGATCACGAGATAGAACGTGCCGCCACGCTTGTCGCGCCAGTTGTAGAACATCGAGTCGGTTTCGCCGATCCAGCGCGGCGCTACTGATGTGCTGAACGCCAGGTTCCGCATGTTGGCGATGCTGAACCGATCAGCCAGCGTCCAGTTGGCGCGATTGACGCGCACCTGCTGCATCTCGACGTGCGGTGCGGGCACGATCGATTGCGCCTCCGCCGTGGACATCGCCATCAGCGCGAAGGATGCAGCCGTCGCAAGCGCACGTACAGAGCCTGCGACGACGGTCGGGACGGGGCGCACGATGGTGCGCGCAATACTCGAAACACACATGCGGATGCAACTCCGGGGCGGGAAGCGAACGGGAAACTGCCGAACGCGGGCAATGTCAAGCCGTTGCCCGCGCGAGCAACTCGGCACAATATGCGCCCTCACCACCGAGCGCGCTGTTGCGTCCGACCTTGATCTCGCATTGCCTACGCACGCCGTCACATGACCGCTGTTGTCGATCCCGTCCTTGCATCGCAGATCGTGGCCCTCGTGGCCAACGAACTTTCGCTCACGGTTGCACAGGTGCGCGACACGCTGGAGCTGTTTGCCGCCGGCAATACGCTCCCGTTCATCGCCCGCTACCGGAAAGAGGCCACGGGCGGCCTCGACGAGGTGCAGTTGCGCGATGTGCAGGAACGCGCTGCCTACCTGACGGAGCTCGAAGAACGCCGCGCGTCCATCCTGCGAAGCATCGACGAACAGGGAAAGATGACCGATGTGCTGCGCAGCTCGATTCTTCGGGCGGACACCAAACAGGCGCTGGAGGACCTGTACCTTCCGTTCAAGCCGAAACGCCGTACGCGTGCCATGATCGCGCGAGAGCGCGGGCTCGCGCCGCTGGCGGAGCTGTTGTGGCTGGGACAGGCCGCCGATGCGGACGTGGAGGCGGCGGC
>JBGTFN010000151.1:0-6437 GCA_041747275.1 Gemmatimonadaceae bacterium
GACATCGACGAGCGCCGCGTGCGGGCGCCAGATCCTGCGGGCCGCTCCCCACCGATGCGCTCATGCCGCCGCGCGCCGCGGACGAACCCGTCGCAAACCCCTGGATCATCGCGCCATTGAGACCCACGGCGAATGCCGCACCGCTCGCATCGGGAGCGCCGGTGACGGCCCAGAGGAAATCGTTCGACCCAGACGGCATCGTCTGCCAGGTGGAGCCATTGTAGCGAACGATCGCGCCTGCATCACCGACCGCGTACAGATCCGCGCCGACCACGCCCCAGATTGCGCTGAGAATGCTCGTGACGCCCGACGGTGATTCCGTCCACGTGCCGCTGTATCGCATTGCGATACCGGTGCCAGCGTCGCGAACGCCAACGGTAACCGCCTGCATGGAATCGGCGGCCCAGAGGCCCACCAGCACATGATTCACACCCGCGTTGCGCTTCGACCATACCGAACCGTTCCAGTGCAGCGCGGTGCCGGAGAGACCAACGGCGTGCACATCGCTGGCCGAGGTACCGTGCACCCCATACAACGATTCGCTCTGTTTGTATTGGACGTTCCAGTTCGATCCATTCCAGTGCAGCACCTCACCCCCGTCGGTGACCGCCCATACATCGTTTGCGTTCGCGCCCCACATCGCGTAGATGTGCTCGCGCGTCGGCGAGGACTGCAGCTCCCACGTGCTACCGTTCCAGCGAATGAGCTGTCCGTTGTCACCGCCGGCAAACGCGACCGATGACGACGCGGCCCACACGGTGTTCAACCGCTCGAGTGTGGGTGCGGTCTGTCGTGTCCAGGTCGTGCCGTTGTAGCGGTAGATGAATCCGAGTTCGCCCACGGCGATGGAGTGTGTGGCACTGGTGCTCCATACATCGAGCAGGTCGGGCGTCAGGCTGAGCGTCGCCCATTCGGTGGGCAGTTGTCGGCGCATCACAAGCCCACGCTGTCCGCCCAGCCACAGGCCGCCTTGGGCATCGACCGTGGCGGACAGAAAGCGCGTGCGATACGGGGGCGCGACATCGCTCCACTGCCCGCCGGAGCGGGTCAGCGCAATACTTTCGCCGCTGACAAACAGCGTGCCTTTCGGATTGCCGGAGACTGAAAGCAGCGTGGACGAGGAGACGCTGGCCTCGGGCTCGAAGCCGGCTCCGGTCCATCGCACCACGGTGCCGGACTCGCCCACGGCAAACGCGGTGACCGTGCCGTCATCGACGCCGAGTACGTCGTGCAACATCTGCGTCGTGCCCGACGGCACTGCGCTCCATGCGCCGCCCTGCCATCTGCGGATGATTCCGCTCTCGCCGACTGCGAACGCGATGTTCGCACTGCCCCACACGCCTCGCAGGTTGGCGTTGACGCCCACGAAGCTCGCCGTCCAGCCCCCATTGACAAGGCGCACGGCATTGCCGCCGGCGCCAGCAGCCCACGCTTCGGTAGCGCTGTGCATCCACACGTCATTCAGGGTGGCGCTGATGCCCGAGCTCTGTGCGGTCCACGTGCTGCCGTTGAAACGTGCGATGACGCCATTGGTGCCGACCGCAGTGATGGCGGTGGGTGACGCTCCATGAACGGCCTTGAATGATGTGCCGAGGTCTGCGCCGCGCGCTGACAGTGCCCAGTCGGTGCCATTCCAGCGATACACGTCGCCCATCGAGTTCACGGCAAAGGCGAGCGATTCGGACGACGCCCAAAGCGAGACGATATCTTCGATCAGCGGGCCTCCCAGACGCGCTGCGGACCACGTCGCCGCGAGCCGCGGGGCAACGGTCACGCGCACCGAGTCGCTGCGCGTGACATCGGCATCGGGTGTCGCGATGAGGAAGGTCGAGCCATTACCGACGGCGTTCACCTGCCCCTGCGCGTTGACTGTTGCGACTGATGCGTTGCGTGTCGCCCATTTGAAGCCGGATGGCACACCCGGATCGGCGCTCACGCTGGCCGCAACGCTGGCGCTGCCTGCAGAGTTGAGGCCCACCGTATGTGTGCTCAGCACCATCGCAATCGGGCGCGGCGTGACGGTGACCTGCGCTACCGCCTCGCGCGTGCTGTCGGATACGCCGCGTGCGCGAACTGTAGCCGATCCAATGCCAACGGCTGTGGCAACACCCTGCGCATTCACGCTAACGATGGCCGGATCACTCGATGACCAGGCGATCGCGTTCGAGGCGCCCTGATCCACCACCACGGCGGCGGTGAAGGTCTGATTCTGGCCGATGTTGAGCTGCTTGCTTGTCGGGGACACGGTAAGGCTGCGAATAACGGGCAGCACACGTACGATCGCTTCGGCGCGCAACGTGCTATCGGCGGCGCTGATCGCGACGATGACTGCATTGCCATCGGTAATGCCGGTGACGACGCCCTGCTGTGTCACGGACGCGAGCAGCGGATGATTGCTGCGCCAGACGATGCCGGTGGATTCGCCCTGATCCACGAATGCTTGGGCGGTGAGCGCACGTGACTCACGCTGTCCGACGCTCATTTCAGATGGTGTGATAATCACACCACGATCGGGCATCACGGTGATGACGGCGCTGGCGCTCACGGTCGGATTGCTCAGGCTGCGCGCAACGATCGTTGTCGTGCCTGGCGCAATGCCCGTGACCACGCCCTGACCGGATACGCTGGCGACCGTTGGCACGCTGCTCTTCCAGGTGACCGCGGTTGACGCGCCTTCATCGGCGCTGACGCTGGCTGTCAAGCCAGTGGTGCGTCCCATGCGGATCGCGCCGGAGGTCGGGTTCACCGCGACGGCAAACGCCGCGCGCACCAGCACCGTCACGCTGCTGCTGACCGACCCACTGCGCACCGTGAGAATGGCAACTCCTCGTCCCTGTGCCGTGATCGTGGCTGTTGCGCCTGTTCCCGTCACGGTGGCGACGTTGGGGTTATCCGATGTCCATGTGTACGATGCGCCCTCGATCACGCCGCCCTTGCTGTCACGCACGGAGGCAGTGGCCGCACTTGTGGACTCGATCGTCGTGAGCGTGATCGCCGGTACCGACAGCGTGATCGATGCTGGCACCGGAGCCGTCGGCTCGACTGGTCCGTCGCCGGCACCGCAAGCCGACAGCAGCGTGAAGAGGCCTGCCAGTGTCGCAATCGAGCTGAGAGCGGTTGCCAGAGAACGGACGCGCGGACTGATCGAGAGCATGGCTTAGCTGGTCGGACGGTGAATGGTCATGGATGACGGGTTGAGGATGTCGTCGAGTTGTTCGCGCGTGAGCAATTCACGCTCGAGCACGATCTCGACGACCCCCCGGTCATTTTCATAAGCGGTCTTGGCGATCTCCGTGCAGATCTCGTAACCGAGTATCGGCACCAGTGCAGTCACAATTCCGACCGAATGCTCGACGAAGTAGCGCATGCGGTCGGGATTGGCCGTGATGCCCACGACGCAGCGTTCGCGCAGCACCGTGCACGCATTGCGCAGCGACAGCAGCGATCGCATGAGTCGGTAGGTGATGATCGGCTCGAATGCATTGAGCTGCAGCTGGCCGGCTTCGGCGGCCATGGTCACGGTCACGTCTGCCCCGATGACGTCGAAACACACTTGATTGACGACTTCGGGGATGACAGGATTCACCTTGCCCGGCATGATCGACGAGCCGGGTTGCACGGCGGGCAGGTTGATCTCATTGAAGCCGGCACGCGGTCCCGATGAAAGCAATCGCAGGTCGTTGCAGATCTTCGACAGTTTCGTGGCGGTGCGCTTGAGCACACCGGAGAGCTGCACGAACGCACCGGTGTCGCTGGTCGCCTCGACGAGATCCGGTGCGGTGATGAGTGCGATGCCGGTGATCCCGGACAGATGACGACACGCGGATTCGGTGTACGCCGGACTCGCTGTGATGCCGGTGCCGATCGCGGTAGCGCCGAGATTGATCTCGCGAATGAGCGCTCGCGCTTCGGAGAGTCGGTCGACGTCTTCGTGCAGTGTATTGCCGTACGCGCTGAATTCCTGACCCAGCGTCATGGGAACGGCGTCCTGCATCTGCGTACGTCCCATCTTCACGAACGGCGCGAACTCGACGCCTTTCTCGAGGAACGCGTCAGCGAGCAGGCCGAGCTCGCGCTGGAATTGATTGATCGACGACGCGAGGGCCAGCTTGACAGCCGTCGGATACACGTCATTCGTGGACTGACTGAGATTGACGTGGCTGTTGGGCGAGATGAATGCGTACTCGCCGCGTTCGTGGTCGGTGAGCTCGAGCGCGCGATTGGCGATGACTTCATTCGCGTTCATGTTCGTGGACGTGCCCGCGCCGCCCTGAATCACGTCGACGAGGAACTGCTCGTGGTGCCGACCAGCGCGAATCTCACGCGCGGCCTTCACGATGGGCTCATAGATCGCCTTGGGCAGCAGACCGAGCTCGAAGTTGGCGTGTGCAGCGGCTTCCTTGACGGCGGCAAGTCCGTCAATCAGCTCCGGCATTTCCCGAATGGGGATGCCGGTGATGGGGAAGTTCTCGAGTGCGCGAAGCGTCTGGATGCCGTAAAGCGCTTCATAGGGCACCTCGCGTTCGCCGAGCAGGTCCTTTTCCTTGCGTGTGCGATGTCCGCCAAAGCCAAGTGCGCGACCTCGCCCTACCAGCGTGGCGTCAGCGGCGCGCAGGCGCGCGGAGATTGTGCGCGCGGAACGGTTGACCAGTCCGGCGTAGAGCTGCGGGTGCTCGCGAATGAGCGTGTCGACATCGTTTCGCGTCATCACCAGCAACTCGGCGGGCATGATTGCGCGTGCCGTCGTGCCGTGCGCGTCGTCGTCGAGGAAGATGCCCTCACCCACGGCCTCGCCGGGACCGAGTGTGGCGAGACGCGTGATGCGACCCTCGTGCGCTTTCTCCACCGCCACCGCTCCGCTCAGCATGATGGCGAATAGCGTTCGCTGGTCTCCTTCCTCGAAGAGCGTCTCCTCGACCTCGAGGCGGCGTGGCTTGACGGAGCGCGCGAGGCGCCAGAGGTACGCTTCCGAGAAACCGGCAACGAAGCTGGCGGATTCCAGACGCGTGGCGATATCGGCAGGGCTGAGCATGAGTGAGTTGGGGCGCAGGGCACGAGGTATGCGCACGGCATGTGCGCAGGAACCCCATCGTGGCATCGCGTGACAGGCCTCGATGCGGGATCGATGGCGAGAAACGCGTCGTCGTGCCAGTGGTATGACGATCGTGTCCGGATCGCGCAATACCTTGTCGGCCCGAACTTCGCTCTTTCCGTGTTCTGCGGTGGGCGGTATCGTCGGAAACGCCCGTTCTGCCGGCCCCTTGCCGACGAACATCTCGCCGAGGCGGCCCCTACCCCGACTTACGTGGCACCATCCCGCCGTGAGTTCATCGAAAAGTCCGCCGCGCTGGCTGCAGCGGGTTTCCTGCCGCGCAGCCTGCACGCGGGAGACATGCCACCGGGCGAATTGTTCGGAAGTGTGTTGGCTCAGCGTGGCTCCGGCGCGCCACCGGTGGTGCGCGCGCGGCCGTGCGTCGTTGGATCAGCCAACGGCATCCGCGGCGTGAAAGTCGCCTACGACAGGATCGCGGCCGGAGAGGATCCGCTCGACGCGATCATCGCCGGCGTCAATATCCAGGAGCTGGACGCGGAGGATCAATCGGTAGGGCTGGGCGGACTGCCCAACGCCGAAGGGGTGGTGCAGCTGGATGCGTCGTGCATGCACGGTCCTACGCGTCGCGCGGGTGCGGTGGCGTGCATCGAGGACATCGCCACGCCGTCGCTCGTGGCCAAGGCGGTGATGGACTACACGGACCATATCCTGCTGGTGGGCAACCATGCCCGTCGGTTCGCGCTTGAAATGGGGTTCACGACCAGTCAGCTGCTGACGGAGAAGAGTCGGCAGGACTGGCTGCGCTGGCGCGCGCGACGGAATCCGGGCGACGCGTGGCTGGACTATGACGGCGACACGCGCATCCGCTTTCACACCGGCACGATCAACCTGAATGCGGTGACGGCGTCGGGAGACGTCGCGTCGGTCACCACCACGAGCGGCATGTCGTGGAAGATTCCGGGCCGTGTGGGCGACTCGCCGATCATCGGCGCGGGACAATACTGCGATAACCTGGTGGGCGCAGCGGGATCGACGGGCCGCGGCGAGGCGAACATCAAGGTGTGCGGGGCGTTTCTGGCGGTGGAGTTCATGCGCCAGGGCATGGAACCGGAGCAGGCGCTGCTCAAGGTAGTGGAGCGGGTAATTGCGATGACGGAGGCGCGGTTGCTGGATGATCGCGGACGCCCGCGGTTTGATCTGGATTTTTATGCCCTCACGCGGGATGGGAGGTACGCGGGGGTGTCGTGTTATGAGGGGTCGAGGTTTGCGGTGTGTGATGAGCGCGGGGCGCGGGTGGAGGCGTCGGCGTTTCTGTACGGGCGGGGGGAGAGGCCGAGGTAAGGTGGCCGGCCGCGTCGAGGAGATTTGGCGCTGGTGGCGGCGT
>JBGTFN010000152.1:0-13407 GCA_041747275.1 Gemmatimonadaceae bacterium
TGCTCGGCGTTGCTCGGCGTGCGCTTCCGCCGCCCGCTCGCCCGCAGCACCGGCAGCAGGCGTTGCGCAGAGAGCGCTACGCAGAGAACTACGCAGAGAACTACGCAGAGCGCTACAGCTCGCCGCGCTTCACGGACTCGAGCAACTGCTCGAGGTCAGACGGATCGACCGGCTTCACCAGGTGAAGATCGCATCCCGCCTCGCGCGATTCACGTCGGTCGCGCTCCTGACCCCACCCGGTCAGTGCCGCGATCACGATGCGGTCGCCGCCGGGCTGTGCGCGAATGCGACGCGTGGCTTCGTACCCACTGAGCCGTGGCATGCCCACATCCATGAAGACGAGTTCGGGCCGCCAACGCTCAGCGGCGTCTACCGCGTCCAATCCGTCGTGCGCGACGTGCACTTCGTGTCCGAAGAGCTCGAGCAACATCGCCATCGACTGCGCGACGTCATGATTGTCGTCAGCCACGAGAATGCGCATGCCTGCCGCCCGCCGCGTATCCGTGGCTTCGCCTACAGGCACGGCCACGGGCACCGCGGTCGCCGCCACCGCGGGGGGTCAGACAGTGAACGTGCCGTCGTCCGCATCACGACTTCCATTCTCGATGCGGGTGAACGTCGCTCGGCGAGGTCAGTGAGGAATGCGTTCAGCGCTGCGGCTGCCTTCCGCTCGGTGATGTCGATGGCGAGCGCCATGATCGCCTCCGGATTTCCAGCCTCATCGCACACGGTCGAAATGGAGACGCTCAGCCAGACTGCAGTGCCATCCTTGCGCCGATAGCGCTTGTCGATCTCGACTGACGCGCGGTCCCGTACCAGCGTGGACAGGTTCCGGTGTGCGTCCGCAAGCTCCTCCGGAACTGCCAGATCGCAGATGGACAACTGCAGCATCTCGGCCACTGTGTAGCCGAGCATATGGCACCACCGCTCGTTGACGAGTACGAAGCGACCGTCGAGGTTGCTGAAGGCGATGCCACCCGACGCCTGATCGACGATGGCGCGGTAGCGAACCTGCTGGTAGGAGTTGCTGGGGGCATCGATGGGCATGACCCCGAAATAATCGGGTGCGCACGTGCTTATGAACTGACCTCAAGTAGTAATCTCGATCACTTCTGCAGGAGGTGGTCGGCGTTCCGCTCGTTTTCGCGCGGACGAGAAGCCCAGATATTCGCCCATCACGTTGTCCGGATCGAACACGGGTGCCGATTCCTCAGGCGCGACATTTGTCACAGATAAGCGCAGCATTCCTCCGCGCCCGGCAGTGTCTGCGCTAAGCCGCGCCTCAAGGTCAGGAAGGCGTATCAAGCGCTGCGACGTGTTCGCCGATGTCCGTCCAGGCGTTGCCGCCATAGCGAACGAGCGCCTGCAGATAGCGCATGCCGTCGTCACCGAACTGCTGCTGCACCGCACGGGCGCCAGCCATGACTGCCGCCGAGCCGGCGAACGGCGGTTCGAGCGTTTCATCGATCACGCCATTCTCGTGCGCCACGCCGGCCGTGTCGAGAAAGAGAATCTGGATCGCGGGCTCCAGCTCGACGTAGAGCAACTGCAGTAGCTCGAGTTCATCGGTGGCATTCTCTGCGTTCAGGCGAACGACTTCGCGCGCGAGACGGTTCACTGGCCACGCCTGCACCGCCGACGCGCGGAAGCCGCCGCCTCGGGCCGCGAGCCGTTGGGCAAATCGTGCGCGAGCGTCCTTGTGTTGCGAGATGGCGTGTGCCACAAGCGCGGCGCGCTTCGCGGAGGGTAGTGAGCGATAGGGGGATAGGTTTGCCATGCCAGAATACTATCGCGATGTTCTCCAACCCGCGTGCGGTCGCCGCCGCATCAAGGCGTGATGGTGACGTGTACGATCGAGTCGAGCGCAGGGAACCGCGCGCGGAAAAACGCGTTGCCCTCACGTTCGATGCGACCCTGAATGTTGGACTGCTCCCCGTATTCGGCGTTGATCCGGTCCACGACATCCATGCCGCGTACGACCTCCCCCATCGGGGAAAAGCCCCGTCGATCCAGCGAGGGATTGTCGGCAAGATTGATGAACAGCTGCGTGGTGCGCGTATTCGGACCGGACGTCGCAAACACCAGCGTTCCCCGGCGATTGCTTTGTGTGACGGGGTCATCCGCGATCATGCGCCGCTTGAAGGCACGATCTACGTCGGGACGCCCCGAAAGTCCGAACTGGACGATGAAACCGGGCACGATGCGAAAAAAACGCGCGCCATCGAAGAAGCCGTGCGTCGCCAGGTAGTGCAACCGGTCAGCGCCGAGCGGCGACCAGTCGCGGCGCACGCGCACTTCGATCTCGCCTTTGCTGGTTTGAAGGGCAAGCGTGAATGAATCCGGGGCTGTCGCTGCCAGTGCGGCCGGATCGGGGTTGAGCAAGGCCGCCAATGGATTGACCGTGCTGTCGGGGACGCGGTCCGCCGTGTCGGCTTGTGGTCTGTCACAAGACGCAAAGAGCAGGCAGAGTGCCAAACCGCAAACGGTGGTTGAGAGCTTGTTGCGCATGTACTGAAACGTGTGGGGATAAGCGGACTTCGGTGCCGAGATCGGTGCGGAATCTTCGGCAGTGGGCGCTAAAGCGCAAACGCGCAAATAAAGACTTTGGTGAACTGCAACAGCGCCGGTGAAGCACCACCGCCACCCCAATCGGTTCTTCGCGCGTTCGCGCGTTTGCGCGAGCTTCTCCTGCGACGTCACCAACCTCCGCCTCCAGCGTCCGCCTCCTGTTCGCGCCTTGCTTCGCTACCGTGTTGGCAGCGCACGCCGCATGAGCAACAACGCAAGCACCGCCGACAGCGTGCCAACGATCAGGTGGAACACATCCAGGTGCTCGTGATCGGTGTAGAGATGAAAGACGATATTGAGCGCGAAGATACTGCCCGCGAGCAGGATCACGGCGCCCACAGCGGGAATGACTTTCACAACGCACGCTCCATGATGAAATCCTTGCTGACGCACGGTGTTGTCTCACGATGCAGGGTTGCCTCGTCCGCGAACTTCGGAATTCAGGGCCGGACTGTCAAGCGTGAACAGCAGGCGTCACGCAACCAACGACGCCGTGTCGCGTAGGATTCTCCCATGGACTTCTCCTACGCCGTCTCCCTGACGCTGCTCGCGGCCGCCCTGCTCGGTGGACTGCTGCTCGTCCCGCTTGGGTTGCCCGGACTCTGGATCATGCTCGGTGCGGGGCTGCTCTACTGGATTTTGGTGCCGACCGGAGGGATCGGGCTTCTGACGTTCGTCGGTGCAGCGATAGTTGTGGTGCTCGCAGAGTTCCTGGAGTTCACCATCGCCGGCAACTACACCCGCAAGTATGGTGGCTCGAGGCGCGCGGCCTGGGGAGCCATTATCGGCGGAGTTGCCGGTGCCATAGTAGGCGTCCCGATTCCTGTCCTGGGCTCGCTGGTCGGGGCCTTCATTGGCACGTTCGCCGGTGCATTCATGGGTGAGTGGATGTCGCAATCACGGTCGCGCGCAGCGCGGAGTGCGGGTGTTGATCAAGCGTCCGGCGTACAAGATGCTCGTGGTGCAGCCGGCACGCCGACACGGGCCGCCACGGGTGCGCTGCTTGGCCGCGCCGTGGCCGCCGCGGTGAAGAGCGGACTTGGAGTGTTGGTGGCGATCTGGTTGTTTCTCGCCGCTGCGCTGGGCGGGGCTGGCTGAGCACAGCACCGCGATCCGCGCGTCGCCCGTGTGCGGAAGCGCGAGCGCGAGTGGCTCGTCGTGCTACGTCATCCGACGTATTTCGAGCGATCTCGCACGATCTTAGTCTGTGGCACTGACATACGCTTCCAACCCTTCGCGCCTCCAGCGTGATCCACCTCCTCGCCCGAGGTAGCCCGTGACCCGTCGCGCGTTCGCTGGCCGACTTTCGCTCGCCATCGGTGGCTGCTGCCTGGCATTGGGCACGGCCGCCTGCATCAACGTGTTCTGGAAGACGGACGTGCGGGCTATCGAGCGCTCCTCGTTGCGACCCGGAGACTCTACCGCGGTAACCTCGCCCGTCAAAGTGCACCTCGCGGACGGCAGCACCGTCATATTTCGCAACGGCGCCGTTGTGACTCGAGACCGTATCACCGGAAGCGGCCAGAGTTTTGCGCTGCTGCAAAGCGTAGGCGTGGCGCGCAGCGTGGTGCCGATGGACAGCGTGGTGGGCGTCGAAGCATTCGAAACCCGGTTGCTCGCAGCACCCACCGTTCTGGTGTCCGCTGCGGCAACCGCGGCGGGCGCGTTTGGCACCGCACTGCTCGCGGTTGCCCTCTTTGGTTCATGTCCAACGGTATACGTCAATACACCAAATGGGCTCGAGTTGCAGGCCGAAGGCTTCTCCTATTCGGTGTCGCCACTCATGGAGCACCGCGATGTGGACCCGCTGCGCGTGCAACCGGACCACGATGGCCGCGTGCGGCTCGAGTTGCGCAACGAGGCGCTCGAGACACACTACCTCAATCACATTGAAGTACTCGCAGTACGCCACGCCAACGGCACACGCGTGGTACCGGACCAATCGGGACGTCCGGTGCTGCTGGATGGGTTCGTACCGATCTCGCGAGCGCGCGACCGAGCAGGTCGAGATGTGCGGGCAGAGCTCGCGACGGCCGACGGTCGGATATTCGCGTCTGACCCAGCGGTAATCGCTGCGGCGCGCGCGGGAGACCTCGACGACTGGATCGACATCGACGTGTCCGGACTTCCGCCGGGTGACTCGGTAGCAGTGATGCTGCGCTTGCGCAACTCGCTGCTAAATACCGTGCTGCTCTACGAAGGCATGCTCGGCGGACGTGATGCGATCGACTGGCTGGCCGACGGGCTGCAGCACATTGCCGGCACCGTCGAACTCGCGCGCTGGTACAACCGCACGATGGGGATTCGCGCGTCCGTAGACGGTGATGCGCGCGGTACGAACACACCGAGCAGTGGCACCGTGCGTATGGGTGATGTCGGACCGATCGCATTTCGTGATGTGGCACTGGTGCTGCCGAGGCCTTCAGAGACCAGCGGATTCACACGCATTCGGCTGCGATTCGTGGCTGACAACTGGCGTATCGACGAAGCGCGTGTCGCCGGCAAGATCTCCCGTCCGGCGTACGCCGTACTACCGGTCGATTCCGTTGTGGTGCCGGAGCCGGCACGGGGAACGGGACCATTCAGCGATACGGCGGCTGTACGCATGCTGGCTGATGCGGACGACCAATACATGGAGACACGGCCTACGCAGCGCATGTCGCTTGTCTTCGCTGTCGACAGCGCCGCGTTGCGAGAGCACGGGGCAACAGCAGCGCAATCCATGAGTGGGACGACATATCTGATCGCGTGGCAAGGCTGGTACCGTGAATGGATTCGCGGAGCGTGGCTGTCCCAGCCGAAACGTGACTCACCATTCGTGCCAGGTGATGAAGCAGTGCTCACCGCACTTCGCAGCTGGACGTCGCAGAAGGCATCGTTCGAGCGTGAGTTCTACACTTCCAAACTGCCCGTGCGATGAGGCCCGACATGACTCGAGTCTTGCTGCTTGCATTCGCGCTGCTCACGTCACTCACAAGCACCGCGTGTCAGTGGGGACAGCGTGCCGATCGCTTCTCCGCAGCCACGACGCCGGCGGGCACTGACGTGCGCTTCCGCAACGACGATCGTGACAGCTACCAGCGTGCTGAACTCTACGCCGTGGACTCGGCCGGTGTATATGTGTTCGACGGCCGATTGCGATACGTGGCATGGACTCAACTGCGGGCCCTCGAAGTTCCACGTTTTGGCGAAGCATACAGATCGTACAACGGCCTCGTTCCCTCGGCAGGCACGCAGCGGCGTTTGGCGCTCTTGAGCCGATTCCCGCAGGGGCTCGACGGAACGCTGCTCGCCAACGTGCTTCAGTTACTGAACCAGCAGACGGTGGATCGCTCGCCATGAACAAAGCGAGAGTGATGATGCTCGTGCTGGTGTGTCTGGTGGCCACGCTGAGTGGTGGCGTACACGCCCAGCCGGGACACATGCTCTGCAGTCTCGGCGATTCGCTCGCCGCCACCTGCACGCATGCCGGGCGTGCTTCCAAACATGCGCTCGACTCGCTGGCCATGGAGACAACCCGTCTCACGATGCGCTACTCGGATCGGCGGGAAGCCATGTCCGACGGCTATCGTCGGATCGGCACAGACTTTCCCGGCATGGGCGAACACTGGCTGCACTCCAGCGCACTCATGGCCGGACACGTCGACGCGTCGCGGCCCACCCTGCTCTCATACGCAAACCTCTCCGGTCGCGCCACGCTCATTGGCGTGGGTTTTGTCATGACGACGCGCGGTGACTCGGCTGCATCGAATGTTCCGGGCTGGCCCGATCACTGGCACGAACACAGCGGCCTGCTTGGGGACGAAAGTGGGGCCGCCGTTGGCACGCCGCATGGAGGAGAGCGCAAGGCGAACGCGACACGGGTGTGGGTGCTGCACGTGTGGACCGCGCTCGCGAACCCGGCGGGACCATACGCGTCAGACAACTGGACGTTGCCGTTCGCCCGCGTTGGTGTCGCTGCACCGACGAGCGTGGATTCCGAAATTGGTCGAGCCTTCTCGCTTGCCGTTGGCGGTCGGCGCTACCTCGAAGCCGTGCTGATGGACTCAAGGTTGCTGCATGATCGCAACGCCGTCGGCGTTCGGGCAGCGCTTGATGCAGCAAGCATTGCCGCCGAGCAGATCCGTACGCGCGTGCAGGAAACGGGCGTAGTGAGCAACGCAGATGCGCGCGAGCTGCGCGACGTGTGGCGCATGCTTGCCGACCAGCTGCGTGTGCTTTGCGGTCCGACGGTCAACGTACTGCTGGCGCCGCCACACGCGCATTGAGGTCGCGGCGAAGCGGGACGGTTGTGGCTGCTTGCAGACGTTTCGGGGTCGAATAGCTTCGCCATCGAAGCGTTCCACATCGTCCCACTCTGGCTCACCGCCGACGTCCCACGCGTCGGCAGGGGATCTCCATCATGCCACGCAATTCGCGCTTCCAGCAACGCGATCGTGGACGACGCCGCGGCGCCGAGGCGATATCTCGAAGTCGCACCGGTGTTTGCAGCGGCCGGATGGATTCATCCGGAGCCGTTCGTCGCGCCAACCAACCTCTCACAGCGCAGCACGCGCTCCGAGTTCGTGAACGTCACGGGGCTGGTGACGGGGGAGACCACACTGGGCGAAGAGCTGGCCCTGCTCTATTCGCCCTCGGCCATCGCGCGCTCGGCGCTTTCGGCGTTTACGTCGCGTGTATGGGACGGGTCTGAGTTTGTGGCGCCTGTGTGAAGATGCCTGTCGATTCCGGCGGCTCCCAATCGATGAGTGGATGCAGGGTACGATCACCGCGTCGGCGGCGGCCGCTCAACCAGACCTCAGGGAGAATCCATGATGAAGCCCACGATGTACCTCAACTTCGACGGCAACTGCGCCGAGGCCCTCGATTTCTACTCGAAGGTGCTGAATGCTGACGTGAAGGACGTGTTCCGCAATGAAAACGCAAAGGAAGCCGATCGCATGCCGGGTGGGGATGACCTGGTACTCAATGCCACCTGCGTGATTGGTGGCGTGGCATTGATGGCGTCGGATGCGGGCAACATGTACTCGAAGCCGCAGGGCTTCGCCGTGCACCTGGAAACGGAGTCCGCGGAGGAGGCGTCGCGGGTCTGGACGGCATTGTCAGAAGGAGGAGAGGTGCATATGCCGCTCAGCGACGTGTTCTGGGCGGAGCAGTTCGGGATGCTGACGGATCGGTTCGGGACGCCGTGGATGGTCAGCTATACCGGGGCCAAATGGGAAACGATGTGAGGTCGCGGGGGAACTGCTTTTACCGCGGAGGCGCAGAGACGCAGGGATGCTGGAGGAGTGGTGACGATGCACGCGCAGAATCCCGGCGTTTCCCTGCGTCTCTGTGTCTCTGTGGTAGAGGCGGTTGAACTGTTCGCCATGCACGAGCCAAGACTCAGTAGAGAGCGTGGGAACGACGGGGGGCGCGGAATTCTGGTGAAGGACGTTAGGGAAAACCGCGTTACAGTGCAGCCATGCAATCCGAGGAATCACTCAATCGCATCACAGGAAAGATCATCGATGCGGCAATCCGGGTGCACTCCGCGATCGGGCCGGGGCTGCTGGAGAGCGCCTATCAGATATGCATGGAGTACGAGCTTTCCCAACGTGGATTGCAGGTCGAATCGAACGTAGCGCTTCCCATTCTTTACGCAGGCGTGCATCTCGACGCCTGCTATCGAATCGACATGCTCGTGGAGAGAAGCGTGATGGTGGAACTGAAAGCAGTCGCACGTCTCCACCCAGTGCACACCGCGCAGCTTCTCTCCTACCTCCGGTTGAGCAACCACCGTATCGGCCTGCTGCTCAACTTCCATGAATGCCGACTGAAGGACGGCATCATCCGCCTCATCAACACTCCGAACTTTCGTCGTAGCCTCAGCGGCTCTGGGCCTCCGCGGTGAAGGCAGTTCAGTTGCCATTACCACAGAGGCGCAAAGACGCAGTGGTACTGCGTGAATGCTGTCGGTGCACCCCACAACCCCTTGCAGTTCCTCTGCGTCTCCGTGCCTCCGCGGTGAAGGCAGTTCAATGCCGAGAATCGCGTCGTGAGCCTAGGTCGCCCCTCCCCACGCATACACCGCGATGAACCCATTTACCACCATGAGCACCGCAGCCGGCAGCGTCTCCCCCACCGAATCCCGCACCCGAATACGCGTCATCACCCCCAACGCCATCAGCACCGTCAATCCCCCGGCGCTGACTACCACGAGCGCGGATACAATCTGCCCCGCGATGAGCCCCAGCGCCCCCAGCACCTCGAGCGCACCCGTCAGTGTGCGCCAACGGCTGAGCCCATACCGCTCGAACTCCGCCGCCATCCCATTGGCAAACAGGACCGCCAAACCGTAGTACAGAAACACAATCACCGACAGGATCGTTGCTCCGTAGTAGGCCATGGTCATGCGCGGTCACGTGAGACCGTGGAGTGATCGACCGGAGTTCGATCACCTGTGCGGAGGATGTGGGCATGACAATGGAGATGTTGGCGCGGGTACTGCAGGTTCTTGTCGGAGCGGGCCTGCTGAATGTGTGGCTGTTGCGCGCGCGCACCGATACTTCCTATCGAGGCGGAGACGCGCAGACCCTGCGGCAGGAGTTCGCCGCGTACGGATTGCCCGCAATCGCGTTCTACATTGTGGGGGCCCTCAAGATCTCGGCGGGCGTGATCCTGCTGGCCTCTCTCTGGTTGCCGCTGCCCGCGCAGCTGGCGGCCACCGTCGTAGCGGGGCTGATGGTCGGTGCGATTGCGATGCATATCAAGGTCAAGGATCCCGTACGCAAATCCGTGCCCGCGGCCCTGATGCTCGCCATGTGCGTCGGAATTGTGCTGATTCGATAGCCGCAGCCGTCAAAAGTCGGACTTGATGATCGCAAGCAGTCGCGCCATTTGACCGAGCAGGGGCCCGCCGAATCCGGCGGTGCGGTACCCGTCAAGCGCAGTCTCGTAGTACCAGAGCTGCCTGTCGCGTGGCGCGCTGAAGCGCTTCCACACCTCGTCCCCGATGCGTTCGAGGTCCGCGACCATTGAGCGCATGTTGTCCACCTTGTCGGCCACCGTCACGAGCAGGTCATCCGGCGTCGCCGAACGCGCGTGCGCAAGATACGCATCTTTGCGTTCCTGCCACGGCGGCTTCTCACCACCCGCGAAACCCGCTGGGGTGTCGCTGCTCAGCTCCACGATGCGGCGAACACGCGCGCCGAACTGCGCTTCGATCTCGGACGCGGTGATCTCATCGCCATGATCCTCGAGCGTGTCGTGCAGCAGCGCGGCAATGGCCTCGTCTTCGTCGCCGCCGTGCTGTTGCACAAGCTGGCACACACCAAAGAGATGCGCGAGTGTAGGGATCTGCGTGCTCTTGCGAGCATCGGTGGCGTGCAGCCTGGCCGCGAGAGCGACAGCGGCGGCGAGACGCGGGGACAGGGGGGTCGGCTCGGCCATGACAGTGGGTTCGGGAAACCGGCGGGCAAGCGGTGGTCACCCGTATAGTATCATGGCCGTCTGACAGTGTCTTGTCGCGCTGCATCGCACGGACCCGCCCCCCGCGTCCCTCGCTACGCCCGTAGCGAGGTCAGCACCGCATCGATCAACGCATACAGCGGCGCTGCATGCTCGCGGCTCAGCAGGCCCGCCGATCCGGTCAAGGCGTCGAGCTGGTTACGCAACGCATCCAGTTGATTGATCGCGGCAGTCGTATTGCCGCGCTCGAGCGCCGACATGGCGGCAAGCAACTTCGCGTTGAGCGATATGCCGATACCCGCCGTGATGCTCCCGCCGTCTACGAGGCCGTCGACAAGCAACAGTCCCTTCCCGAGTGCTTTCGCCGGCGTCGTGATCGTGGCGGTGGTGGTGACAGTGTCGGCGAGACCACGGATATCAGTCGCGATCAACCGTACCTCATACACGCCCGTTGACGCGTATCGATGCGTGACAGCCACACCGTTCGACACTGCCCCGTCGCCAAACGACCACTGGTACGTGAGCGCATCACCATCCGGATCAGTGGATCCGGCTGCAGACATGTCAATGTCGATGTTCGGCAGCGCCGCATACGGCCCGTTGGTCACCGCGTCTGGACGACGCGTGCCACTCTCGACCGCGATTTCGATGTCGTCGCGCAGCAGTGCGAGCAGATCATAGCCACTGCGCGCCTCCACGGAATCCACAATGGTGAGGTACGTGCGCCAGTCCACGTTGCGAATGCCCGGCGTGTTGGGCATCCACACGGCCACCACCTCGACATCGTCAGGGCTGCCGATGTCGGACAGTCCTCGATCGCGTGGGAGAATCACCGCCACCTTCCAATTGAACGCGGGAATGTTCACGATTCCCTCGTTCTTCAGCGTGCCGATGCTGCCGCTCACGCCGGTCACCACGAATACTTCCTTGTTGTCGAATCGTGCGAGGTTGCCGAGGAACAGTTCGAACGCCGACCACGGACCCTGGTTCAGGTCAGCGGCCTGCGGTACGATGTTCGTGAAGTAAAAGGAGGTGGCGTTGTCGAGGCTACCCGACGTGCGATCGAAGGAGCGCGCGAGATGTCCGCGATCAATGCCATATCCTGCAAAGGCACCTGCTCCCGTGTAATCGGCAGTGGTATAGCGCGGGAATTCGGCGGGCAACGACGGATCGAACGTGAAACAGTCGCAGCGATCCTCATTGCCGAAGTGTGTCGCATCGAGATTGTAGCTGACCCAGTTCGGTGTGCCGAGCGTTCGGTTCCATGACGCGGTGAACTCAGTGCGTCGCACTATGAAGTCATTGCTGGCGTCGCCATCGGCAGGCTCACCAAACTCGGCGTGCGGCGCGTACTGCGCGGTGCCGCGCGTGGCGACGCGCGTTGGCAGCGTGAAAACACGTGTGGTACCGTCGTCCGCAGTGGCACGCACGATTGCATCGCCCGCGCCCAGCGCCCGCACCACTCCACGGGCATCGATGCTCGCGAGCGCCGGCGTTTCACTCGACCACGTGAAGTTCGCCGGAATCACCGATCCCGTTCCGTCGCGAAGCGTGGCGAACAGCTGATCCTCGAATCCGACCGGGAGTGCCGGATCATTGAATGAGCGTCCGGTGATCGAGATCGTCTTGCCGGCCGGCGGCGGAGGCGTACCGGCGTCGTTGCAGCTGCCGAACGAGCGAGGTGCCGAAGTCCACACATTGCTGCCGTCGCGCTGCAGCGACGTCCCGCTGGGCGGGGCGGGCTCCTGAGCAGCGAGGATGTCGATCGATGTGACACCATTGGCGGGACCACCGACTCCGACGAAAGTGCCTTCGTACGAGAGAAACTCAACCAGTGCGCCGGTGTCGTCGACGAGCGCGAATCCATCGGGCGCGCCGTTCTGGATGCCATTTACAGCATAGTTGACCACCAGCGTGCCGCGGCCGTCGCACTGATTCGGCAGGATGCCACTCACTGTCTTCGTGTCGTAGACGGCGCCCCCGTTGCCGTTGTACAGCAGGATGCGCCACCCGGTGACATCCGTTCCTGCCGGTCCCGTGATTTCGATTGCCTCGCCGAGGTCGGTGCCTGAATTATCGTAGTGAATCTCCGTGAAGCGAACGCTCGGCAGCGCCGGCGGCGGTGGCGGTGCGACTGACACGCTGAGTGTGGCAGTATCGGCAGCACCGTTCGCTGCCGCGACCACGATACGTGTGCTGCCAACTTCCTCTCCGACGGCCAGTCCCGTGGATGATACCGTCGCGACATCGGGATCGAGACTGGTCCACGTGAACGCCACCCCGGGAATGATCCGGCCGTCCGCATCGATTGCCGACGCGATGAACTGCTGAGTGGCGCCCACGGAGATGTTCGAGACGTCAGGCGAGATCTCGACGGCGTCGACATTCGCCGGAGGCGCCGGATCGCCGTCGTCGTTGCACTGACCGAACGACGACGGTGCATCCGCGTTCCAGCTGCCATCGCTGTTTCGCGCGAGCGAGTTGCCGATCGGGGTCGTGCCGGTTTCTGCGACGCCTATGTCGTGTGACAGCAAGCCGTCGGCCGGCCCCCCTACGGCCGTGAAGGTGCCTTCATACGACAGGAACTCCACGACCTTGCCCGCATCATCCACCAGCGCCATGCCGTCTGGCGAGCCGTTTTGAATGCCGTTTACGCCGTATGTCAGCACGACCACACCACGCGCACCGCACGTAGCGGGAAACACGCCGGTGAGCAAGCGCGTGTCGTATGCCGCACCGTTTGCACCGTTGTAAAGCACGACGCTCCAGCCCTCCACGCTTTGTCCGACCGGACCGGATAGTTCGATTGCCTCCCCTTCGTCGGTACCGACGTTGTCGTAGTGCAGTTCGCTGAAGCGCACTGCTGGAACAGCGACGCCGTGCGAGGTTGCCGCGGGAAGCACGTCCCGCGTCGAGTCAGGGCGGTCGGGCTGCAGCACGCCTACATCGGCGCACGAGGCTGTGAGAAGCAGGAGCGATGCCAGCGCGGCACCAACGTGACGAAATCGCATTGCGGCTACCGGAGAATGCGTGACAGAAGGAAAGAGATGACCCCGCACGCAAACCCATGCGGCGCGCCGAGGCTATTGTCCCCTGGCCACGGTCACGTCACGACCGGCACAAGAGCGCCCGCGGACTGCGCTTGCGTCCGCTATCCCTGTGCTCCCACATTTCATCCGCACACGTTCCAACCCCCTATCCCGACACTCGCTCTCCGTGCTGCTGCATCGTGTCTCCGCGCTCGGACGAGCGCTCCTGTTCGCTGGAGGGCTGGCGCTGACGGCCCTCGGCTCCGGGAGCAGCGCGCAGCGGACGCACGTCGCCGAGCCCGAGAGGGTCGGCCACACAGACCCGTCTGCGATCGGTTCTCGCGATGAACGGCCGGCCCAC
>JBGTFN010000153.1:0-1837 GCA_041747275.1 Gemmatimonadaceae bacterium
GCCCGACGGCATCGCGCCTTCGCGCGCGCTCGACGGCGTGAATGCATCGGTGCGCATTTTGCGTGGCACGGACGAGCGCAGCGTGGCGGCCGATGCCGTCTCGTCGTGGAGTGATGTGCTTCGCGCCGCGCGGTTGCTGCATCCCGACAACTCGTCACCCGTGGCCGATGGCGCGTATCAGCAACTGTTGACGGGACTGTTCGTTCCGTCGTTGAAATATGACTCCGCAACGACCGCACTCCGACGCGAAGAAGCCATGGCTCGCGTGCAACCGTGGCGCTTCGAGGTGCGGAGCGGCGAAAAAATCATCGACGCGCACGAAGTCGTGAGCGAGGAGGATCATGCGCGCCTGGTTGCGCTGCGTGACATCACGCGGAGCGGTCCAGCGGGCAGCGGCGATGCGCTGCGCGTCGTGGGTGCATTTCTGCTCAACCTCGCCGTCATCTCGATCTTTGTGGTGACGCTGGCATTCTATCGACCTGAGATCTACGAACGACCCAGAGCGCTGGCTGTGCTTGCGGCCTGCATGTTGATCGTCCTGTTGGGTGCGGGTTTCGCACTTCGCGGCACTGCAATGCCCGGCCCGCTGGTACCCGTCGGCGTCGCCGCGCTTCTGATCAGCATCCTGTTCGATTCGCGCATCGCACTGGTGTGTGCGCTCGTGCTCGCTGTGCTCGTTGGTGTGCAGCCGGCGTTTCGTGGCTCCCCGATACTCTTCTTCGTGCTCGCGGGTGGAACGGCTGCGGCATTCAGCGTGCGTGCGCTGGAGCGACGCACGCAGTTCGTCTGGTCAATTGTCGCATTGGCTGTGGCATACGCGGGCGCCGCCGTCATCTCGGCACTCGCGTTTGGCTGGGAGTGGACCGAGGCACTGCAAGCCGCTGCTTTTGGCGCGCTGAATGCGGTGATCTCAGTGGCGCTCGCGATGGCACTGCTGCCGCCGGCCGAGGAGGCGTGTGGCGTGGACACGTACCTCAAGCTGCTCGAGTGGTCTGATCTGAACCGGCCGCTGCTTCGTCGGCTCGCCGTCGAGGCGCCCGGCACGTGGGCGCACACGCTGTCCATGGCAAACCTCGTGGAGTCCGCCGCTCAGGTAGTAGGCGCCAATGCGCTGCTCGCACGCGTCGGTGCATACTACCACGATATCGGCAAGCTCGAGAAGCCTGGCTACTTCGTGGAGAACCAGCCGCGGGGCCGGAACCCGCATGACAAACTCAAGCCCGCTGCGAGCGCTTCGATCATTCGCAATCATGTGCGCGAAGGATTGGCACTGGCGTCGCAATACAAGTTGCCCCGCTCGGTGCGCGCGTTCATTGCCGAGCACCACGGTACGGGGCCGATCAGCTACTTCCTCGAAAAGGCACGTGAGCGTGACTCGGCTGTGATGCAGAGTGGCGAGTTTACGTATCCGGGGCCCACGCCCCGCAGCATCGAGACTGCCATCTGCATGCTGGCGGACGGTGCCGAAGCGGCTACGCGCGTGCTGGCCGATCCTACGGAGAGCAGCCTGCGTGAGACCGTCGAAACGATCGTGCGAGCGCGCATTGATCAAGGGCAGTTGCGGCACGCGCCCATTACTCTCAAGCAACTGGAAGCTGTGAAGAACGAGTTTGTGCGGGTTCTCATGGCCATGCGACACGGTCGCATCGAATATCCCGGTCCCGACGGCGTCAGCGCTGGCGAGCGACCGGTGTCTCCCTCGCCCGTCGTGCGTGTTTCATGAGTGCGGCTGTCACGAACTCACCAAACGCGCGCTCGGCGCGCTCCGCGCAGCCGACAACACGCGAACCGGCGCACGCAGTCGCGGTGTCGCTCGACGGCGTCTCGCGTTCGCCCG
>JBGTFN010000154.1:0-4785 GCA_041747275.1 Gemmatimonadaceae bacterium
TGTGGCGCGTTCGCTGCTGGCCGACCAGGGCACACGCGCCATCACGCAGCTCTCGGTGCGATGCGGTCCGGCGCTGGCGGGCGGAAGCAGCGCGCTGTTGTCGTCGGCCGCTGTCGGTGCCCTCGAAAGCGTGCTCGAGAATGATCGGCTCAATCTCATCAACGCGCGCACGCTGGCCGACGCCCGTGGCATCGCACTTTCGGTTGGTGTGTCGAGTGAGCTCGGACACCCGCGTGCACTGGAGGTGTCCTTGGGGGGGGGAATGCAGCAGCTCGCGGTGGCGGGCGTTGCCACGCCCGACGCCGTTCGCCTCACGCGCATCGGAGCGTTCCACGTGGACGTCAATCCGCGTCAGACGCTCATTGTGCTCACCAACCACGACGTACCGGGTGTCATCGGACGAGTGGGAACCGTGCTCGGCGAAGCCAAGGTGAACATTGCCGAATACCACCAGGCGCGCCTCGCGCAGGGCGGTGATGCACTCGCCGCGATCACGGTAGACGGCGCCGTGGATGATGCAACGCGCGCAGCACTCATGGCGCTGCCGGATGTGCGTTCCGCGTCCATCATCCAGTTGCGCGATCGCTGACGGTGTCACCGATCGCAGCCACACACTTCACGCATCCCTCGCTCACTCGAGAGCCCGAGGTGTGCCAGGCGCACGCGCGTGACTGGTCGGGGCTGGAGATGGTGCCGGAGGGCGTCGCGCGGCCCACTTCCGTCGCCGAGGTACAGAGTGTGCTGGCCGGTGCGCACGCCTCGCGCACATTCGTCACGCCGGCTGGCCTGCAGTCGAGCACGACCGGCGCATCGATCACCTCCGAAGGCGTGCTGCTGTCGCTGGCGGGACTGACACACATGGGCGAGGTGGACCCGATTCGTCGGCTGGTCCGAGTGCAGGCCGGTGCTCGTGTCGCCGACGTGCGTCGCGCGGCGGAATCAGCGGGATTGCTCTTCGCACCGGACCCTACGAGCGAAGAAGAGAGTACGATCGGCGGCGCCATCGCCTGCAATGCAAGTGGGGCACGGTCCTTTCGCTACGGTGCCACGCGCGCGCACGTGGAAGCGCTCACCGTGCTGCTGGCGAGCGGTGAGCGACTCGATGTGCGGCGTCCGGCGCTCGAGAAGAACACGGTCGGTTATCCCATCGCGCACGATCCGGTTGATTGGTTCGTCGGCAGTGAAGGTACGCTGGGCGTCGTGGTGGAAGCCGAGCTGCGGCTCGTACCGCTGCCGGAACATGTGGTCGGCCTGGCGATTCCCTTCTCCACCGAGGCGGACGCGCTCGCATTCATCGTGTCCTCCAGAGAGACGTCGACTGGTGGCGCGTCCACGCTTGCCGCGCTCGAAGGCGCTGCACGTCGTCGCTCGGCGATTGCACCGCGTTGCCTCGAGTACTTCGATGCGCGCGCAGTCCGCGTGGTGAACGATGGCGATGTGCACGCGAAATGGGGTAGTGACGTGCAGGCACTCGTCTACACCGAAGATGCCGGTGAACATGGACACGATGCGGACGCGGCGCTCGACGGCTGGCTCGCGCTTGCTGAAGCACATCACGCGCTCATCGGCGACATCCGCGTGTACGATGGCGCGTTGGCGCTGGCAGACGCGCGGCGTCTGAGACATGCAGTGCCCAGTACGATGAACGCTCGTGGCGCGGCGTATCGCGCGCAGGGTGGTCGCAAGGTATCCACCGACTGGGCGGTGCCATATCGGCGTTTGGCCGAGGCGCTGGACATGGCACATGCGCTCGCTGATGCGGCTGGCATCGAGCGCTCGGTGACGTACGGGCACGCGGGCAACGGGCATCCGCACCAGAACTTCATTGCACGCGACGCCGACGAAATCGCGCGCCTGGAGCGCGTGTTGTACGACACGCTCACGCGCGTTGTGTCGATGGGTGGAACCGTTGCCGCAGAACACGGAATCGGCAAGCTCAAGCGCAAGGGGTTGCCGCTGCAGATGTCCGAGACACAACGTGCCGTCATGCACTCGCTCAAGCACGCACTCGATCCGCACGGTCTACTGTCGCCGGGCAACGTGCTGTGAGTGTGATGGCGACGCCGATCCCGGCTCCCCGATTCGCGAGCGTGGTGTTCGACGCTGACTCCACACTCTCGGCCATCGAGGGTATCGACTGGCTTGCGCAGTTGCGCTCGCCCGAGATTGCCGCCGAAGTCGCGTCGCTCACCGATCGTGCGATGAACGGAGAGATTGGAATCGAAGACGTGTACGCGTTGCGCATTGCGCGCATTCGCCCCACGCGCGAGGAAATTGCCCGATTGGCCGGCTCGTACATCGCCAATCTCGTTTCCGGCGCCAAGTCGCTGTTCTCCGCGCTGCACTCGGCAGGTGTGCACACCGCAATCATGAGTGGCGGCATTCGTGATGCACTGCTTCCAATGGCCAGCGAGCTTCGCCTTCCGCACGAACGCGTCTTTGCGGTGTCCCTGCAACACGATCGCAAGCTGGGAGCGTATACCGGCGTCGAACCGGACCAGCCGCTTACCACACAGTTCGGGAAGTTGCAGGTGCTCGAGGCGCTGATCTCGTACGCGCAGCTGCCCACGCCGGTCGCGTTCGTGGGGGACGGCTCCACTGACGCGGCGGTGCGTCCGGCGGCTCACTTCATTGCGTTCACCGGGGTCGCGCGCAGACCCGCCGTGGTTGCGTTGGCCGCTCAGGAAGCCCGCTCGATGCAGGAACTGCACGTCCAGCTGTTGTAGAGCGCCGGAATGTCATTACCCCGCAGGGGCAGTCATGCTTGGCCCACGCGTTCAGTCGTATGGCCGGTCAGTTCTCGCTAAGTTCATAGCATGTTGGATCTGATGCAGTGGCCGGCAATGGTCGCAACGGTTGCCGCCGCGTGGTTTGTCGGCTCGCGGTTCAAGGATCGCCGGTGCGTGGGCTTCAGCCTGTTCATGCTGAGCAACGTGCTCTGGGTGGTCTGGGGTTGGTACAGCGGCGCGTGGGCGCTCGTGGTGCTGCAATTTTGTCTGGTGATGATGAACGCGCGGGGACTGCGTACGAACGCTGCGGTGCACTCATCGCTGCCCGTCCGTCCGTAGAGCGGGAGTTGGGGTACTGCCTCTATCTCGTGCGCGCTCGTTTGCGCATCTTGCCCGGATGAGTTTCGGAACGTTCTTCTTGCCCGGCCCGACAGATGTGCGTGCCGACGTGCTCGCCGCACAATCCGGCCCCATGCTGCCGCATCGCGGCGCCGATTTCGAAACCTTGTTTGGCGCACTCCAAACTGGGCTGCGCGCGGTGTTCCGAACTTCGCGCCCGGTCTACGTATCCACGTCCTCGGCTACTGGGCTCATGGAGGCTGCCGTTCGATGTGCCAAACCCGGCGCGATTCTGTCACTCGTCAACGGCGCGTTTGCCGAACGGTTCGCCGATGTGGCGCGTTCGTGCGGCCGCGAAGTCACCGTGCTCGACGTGCCTTGGGGCCGAGTCGTGGAGCTGGAGCAGCTGGAAGCGGCGCTTCGCGCCCAATCATACGCTGCGGTCACGGTGGTGCATTCGGAGACCAGCACCGGAGCGCTCGCATCCCTGCCGGATTTCGCCGCGCTGTGCCGCCAGCACGGGGCGCTTTCGCTGGTCGATTCGGTTACCGGCATCGCGGGTGCACCCGTCGAAACCGACGCGTGGGAACTCGATTTCGTGTTCACCGGCTCGCAAAAGGCGCTCGCGCTGCCGCCCGGTCTTTCGTTCGGCGTTGCGAGTGAACGGTATCTGGCGACCGCCGGCGATGCGCCGCATCGAGGCCGCTACTTCGACGTGCTGGAGTTCGAGCAGTATGTGCAGCGTAACCAGACGCCGAACACACCGGCAACATCACTTCTGTACGCCGCCGCTCGACAGCTCGAGGATATTGCCGTCGAGACGATGGAGCGCCGCTGGGCACGACATGACGCGATGGCGCACGCGATGCATGCATGGGTGGCTGATACACGCAACGCGCTCGACATTCCGCTCTGCATTCAAGCGCTCGAGGGCGAACGCTCGCCCACGGTAACGTGCGTTGCGCTGCCGCCCGGCATTCGTGGCGAGGCGCTGGTGCGCGCGACGGCCGATCGCGGCTTCGTGATCGGCGGTGGCTACGGCAAACTCAAGTCCACCGCGTTTCGTGTGGGACACATGGGTGATCACACGGTGGAAGGACTGCTCGTCTGTCTGGAAGCGGTGCGTGACGCGCTGGCGTGGATCATCAAATCGAAAGGGAGTCGTGCATGACCGAGTCCAGCCGTTCATCCGACTCTTCGCTCGTGGTGTTGACCGGCGTGGGTCGACGAGGACAAGCGGGCGAAGCGATCGCGCGCGCGTTTGCGCAGAAGGGATGGTCCGTTGCGCTGCTGGACGTGAACGAAGAGCAGGTGAAAGCCCGCGCTGACGAACTGCGCACCGAAGGTTTCGCCGCCACGGCGCACGCCGGTGACTTGAGCAACGCCGATGTCGCGCAGAAACTCGCGCAGGACGTGTTGCAGGCGCACCCGACGGCCAAAGGCGCAGTGAACGCGCTGATCAACGCGGCCGGCGGTTTCGACATGTCGGGGCCGCTCGACACGAGTGATCCGGATGTCTGGCGCAAGATGTTCACCATCAGCGCCGACACGGCGTACTGTGCTACGCGCGCATTCCTGCCCGCCCTCCGCAAGGGCAAGGGCTCGATCGTCTACTTCGGATCGACGGCGGCGCTGCCGGGTGGCAAGGCGGGTGGCCTGTCCGCGTACGCCGCGGCCAAGAGCGCGGTGCTGACGCTCATGCGCAGCGTCGCGCAGG
>JBGTFN010000155.1:0-4759 GCA_041747275.1 Gemmatimonadaceae bacterium
GATGAGCCCGATCGCCTTCTGGCTGAAGGCAAGCTCGATGAGGGCCAGCTCGCGGCTGGCTCCGGTTGCGCCGGTCAGCCACGCCACATCAGCAGCTGCAGGTTCTGTCAGCACCGACTTCAGGTACTGCTCCGCCAGCGCCTGACGTCGCCGCTGTTCACGAAGCGTCGCGAGAATACCCATCGTCAGGGCAGCACCGGCAGCGAGAGCCGCCCGCCGAAGGAAGGCGAGGCCACGGGAAGCCCCACGCGCTCGCGAACCTCTGATTCCTCGTGAATCAGGTCCGACAGCCGCACGCTCGCGAGCACTTCGTCGATGCGCTGCTGCAGCAGCAGCCACACGGGCCGGATGCTGCATTCGCTCGCGTCGGAACAACGTTCGCTGTCCACTGGATGCGAAACGCAGTGCAGATCGAACGTGGAGAGCTCCGACGCCTTGATCACATCGCGCACGGTGATTTCCTCTGCGGGACGCGCGAGCTGGTAGCCACCACGCGCACCACGTGTGCTGCGCACGATCTCGGCGCGCCGCAGACGCAACAGGATCTGTTCGACGTAGTCGCCGGACAGCCGCTCACTCGCCGCAATATCGCGACCGGTAACAGGTCCCTCCTCAGCACGCCGCGCCAGATGCAGCGCGCAGATCAAGCCGTATTCGGCCCACGTCGTGATGCGCATATCAGGAGTCTACGGGCTGCGGGGCCTGCAAGGCAAGCACGGGCGCAGTCACGCGCCGGGCACTCCGATCTCCGTCATGCGGCGCAGATCGAGCGCCGCATCGACTTCGGCGTCGGGCAGGATGTGTTCGCGCTTGACCAGATCACGGATGAGCACTCCCTCGGCCACCGACTGCTTGCTGAGTTCCGCCGCACGCGCGTAGCCGATCTGCGGAGCGAGTGCGGTGGCCAGCGCAGCGGAACGTTCCAGCCAGTACGCGCACATCTCGCGATTGGCTTCAATGCCCTGCACACACTTTTCATCCAGCACGGCGATGGCGTTGGTGAGAATGCGCATCGACATGAATATGTTGTGCGCCATCACGGGCATCATCACGTTGAGCTGCAGCTGACCATGTTCAGCGGCCATGCTCACGCAGGTGTCGTTACCCACCACCTGCAGGCACACCTGATTCACCATTTCCGGAACTGACGGATTGATCTTGCCCGGCATGATCGACGAGCCGGGTTGCACCGCCGGCAGCACGATTTCGTCAAGGCCCGTGCGCGGTCCGCTCACCATGAGTCGCAGGTCCGAGACAATCTTGCTCAAGTCGAGCGCAAGCACACGCAACATCGCGCTGAACGCAGCCGCGTCGCCCATGCTCTGCATGAGCTGAATGCGATCGACGCCGACGCGCAGCGCAAGTCCCGTCGCTTTCACCAGCTCCGCGACCATCATTGCAGGATACTCCGGCTCGACGTTCACGCCGGTGCCGATAGCGCTTCCGCCGATACCAAGATCGCGCAGATAGTCGGCCGACTGCTGCACGCGCTCGAGATCGCGTGCGAGCGTGCGCGCGAACGCCGTGAACTCCTGCCCGAGCCGAATGGGCATCGCGTCCTGCAGGTGCGTGCGTCCGCTCTTGAGCACGTCATCAAATTCGATGCCCTTCGCCGCAAGTGATGCAACCAACGCATTCGTGGCGCGCGTGAGATCGCCGAGCATGGTGAGCGAGCCCAGTCGAATCGCCGTCGGAATGACGTCGTTCGTGGACTGCGCCATATTGACGTGGTCGTTTGGATGCACCGGCGAGTACGTGCCGCGCTCCGCTCCGAGCAACTCGTTGGCGCGGTTGGCGAGCACTTCGTTCACGTTCATGTGGTGCGACGTGCCGGCGCCCGCCTGATACGGGTCTACGATGAAATGCTCGCGATGCTGACCGGAGAGCACCTCATCGGCGGCTTGCACGATCGCCTCTGCCAGCTTCGCATCGAGCCGCTTCGTTTCACGATGCGTGATCGCGGCGGCACGCTTGATATGCACCACCGAGTCCACGAATGCCGGCTGCGGCAACAAACCGCTGATCGGAAAGTTCAGGCTCGCGCGAAGCGTCTGCACGCCGTAGAGCGCATCGGCCGGCACCTGCAGCGTGCCGAGCGGATCCTTCTCGGATCGTGTGGTCATGGCGTGCCTACGCTCGGGCTCAGGGGGCGTCGAACACTGTCGTGTCGGTGGAGGACACGATGTAGAAACGCGTGCGTTCGTCTACGTTCGTGACGCGCGTCCGCCAGCGCAACACGTTGATGGAGCGAAGGTTCGGCACCGAGCTGAAATATTCGACCATGAACGATGCGGGCACGGTGAACGCGCCATCATCTCGCAGAACGCAGAGCAGCTGGCGGTCCGCCCGCCCCTCGTTCGCAAACGACCCGAAGCGCATCGACAGCAGCACGCCCGAGTTCTCGTCGCCGTCAGTCTGCCAGGTGATCGCGTAGTCACCCGACGTGGCGGTCGGAGGGGTCTGCGGGCCTACACGAATCGGCTCGGCCAATCGCACCCGCACCTGGCTGCCGGGAAAGCCTCCCGCCGCGCCCGGCACCGTCACGGTCACAGTATCGCCCGCGCTATAGCTGAACGTTCCTGAGCTACCCAGCGTGTACAAACGCGGCGTGCCCGATTCCTCAGTGAGTTCGAAGACGTCGCCGGCAACGCGGAGTTCGACCGAAGATCCCGCCGTCAGGTTGCCCGGCAGAAACGCCTCTTCGGCAAACAGCTCGATGCTGCACTGATCACTCGTCACGCGACTGTTGGGGAGCGCTGCATCAGGCCCGGTGAAAAAGCTGGCCGTGGGGCGCGCCGTGACCGTTCCCTGCCCGCCGGCGCTCGCTCGAATCGTCATGGATCCGTAGCGAAAGTTGCTCGACGTCTCCTCGATAGACAGACACGCTGAAGTCGAGACGGCAGCCAGAAGCACGGCGAGCGTGCGCAGCACACCGGCGGTGGCGCAAGGGAAAATGCGTGATGGCATGGCGAGCTGTTCTTTAGTCGTCAGAAGATCAGTAAAATCGGGGTGCGTTTAACCGAGAGCGTGCTCAGGAACTCTTCACGGGACGTGCCAAACCCGAAAGAAACGGGTTCGACGCCAGCTCACGCGCCATCGTGGTGGAGGGACCGTGTCCCGAATACACCGCAAGCGACGGATCGAGCGAGGCAATCCGCTCGAGCGACACGCGCATGGCGCGCGGATCACACAGCGGAAGGTCGGTGCGACCGATCGAACCGGCGAACACCACATCGCCTACGAACGCCGCTCCGTGTCCGATGAATACCACGTGTCCGGGCGCGTGTCCCGGCAGGTGCAGCACATCGAACGAAAGGCCGCCCACCTTCATCGCCTGCCCCTCCGCGAGCGCGAGCGTCGGCTCAGGAAGCGTCGGGATGATCATACCGTACATCAGGCCGATCTCGGGCGCGCGGTCGTAGAGCACGCGGTCGTCGGGATGCAGTGCCACTGGCACGCCGAAGCGCTCGACCAGCGGTGCAACCGCACCAACATGGTCCACATGCGCGTGCGTGAGCCAGATCGCCTCTAGTTGCGCGCCACTCGCGACAACCGCTTCGGCGAGCCGTACGGCTTCGTCGCCCGGATCGATGAGCACGGCGCGCTTCGTCGACTCGTCCACCACGAGGTAGCAGTTCTCCTGCAGTGGCCCGACCGTGAACGTGGATACCTTCACGCGACTCCGCCCTCGACCGGTTCCGACTCCGATGTGGTGACGGACGAGGTCTCGCCATGATGTGCCAGCCAGCGCTCGGCCTCGAGCGCGGCCATGCATCCCGTCCCTGCGGCCGTTACCGCCTGCCGGTAGTAGCTGTCCATCACGTCGCCGGCCGCGAAGACTCCCTCGACGCTCGTGGTGGTGCGCCAGCCGTCGGGCGTCACGATGTAGCCGTTGTCGTGCAACGCCACCTGTCCGCCAAGAAAACGCGTGTTGGGCGTGTGACCGATGGCCACGAACATTCCACCGCACGCGATCTCCCGTCGCTCCATCGTGATCGTGTCCTCCACGAGCACGCCGGTGATGAAATCATCACCGAGCACCTCGACGACGTGCGTGTTCCATTCGATGCGAATCTTGGGATCCCGCAGCACGCGATCAGCCATCACCTTCGACGCGCGGAACGCGTCGCGCCGATGCACGATCACGACTTCGCTCGCGAACTTCGTGAGATAGAGCGCCTCCTCCATCGCCGAGTCACCGCCGCCAACCACGACGAGACGCTGATTGCGGAACGCGGGCAGTGCGCCATCGCAAACGGCACACGACGACACACCACCGCCGGTGCGCGCAAGCCGCTCCTCGGACGACAGGCCAAGCCAGTTCGCGCGTGCACCTGTGGCCACGATCACCGATCGCGCGACGACCTGCTTGCCACCGCTCGTGGTGAGCAGGAACGGGTAGTTCGCGAAGTCCACCGCGTCGATGTTCTCGGACACCACGCGTGTCCCGAAGCGCTCGGCCTGCTGCTTCATGCGCTCCATGAGATCGGTGCCGCCCAGCGCTTCGGGGAAGCCCGGAAAGTTTTCGATGTCGGTCGTGAACATGAGCTGTCCACCAGGCACCATTTCACGCGAGATCTCGCCTTCGTACACAACAGGATCGAGATTGGCGCGCGCTGCATACACGGCAGCCGTCCACGCGGCCGGGCCGCTTCCGATGATGACGACGGATTCCAGAGTTGAAGACATGTGCAGACAGATGAGAGGAGACGTGAATGCGCAGCCCGAGCCGCTCACGCAACATGCAGCACGCCGAGCG
>JBGTFN010000156.1:0-17124 GCA_041747275.1 Gemmatimonadaceae bacterium
CGACCGGTCGGAGTGGCCGTCGACGCGCGCGGCGCACTTCTGGTCGCAGACGACGTGGGCAACACGGTTGGCGAGTGACTAAGGCGCAGCGGTAGTTGGCTCCCGCAAGCACAGGCGAGTCGACAATGCACGATGATCCGATCCAACATTCTCCAGTATGCGGACGGTGCCCACCGTGAACGCTGGCGTCACGAAGATGTGGTCCAGTGGCCAGCCGACGGTGATGTATGCGGCAGGGAACGACGCGTACACGCCACGCCCGACGCGCGGATCAAGAAATCCACCCTCCGACATGAACCGCTGCGTGGTTCGTGACCATGACACGTCATTGAAATCACCCATGGCCATGGCCGGCATGGTATCGCCGGCCTGCCGCTGCGCCGCACGCGCAATATTGGCGTCGCGGGTTTCGGTGCTCTGGCCCGGGAGCGGCGGACGTGGGTGCAGCCCGACATAATCGAACGCGCGGCCTTCTCGCGTGGAGAGTGTCGCATAGAACGTTGGCGTGTCGGCGCTCGTCGGGTGTTGAAAGCGCGCATCCCGGACGTCCAGACGACTGGCGAAGATCATGCCATAGGTATTGTCGAGTGCACGCTCCGACACGTGCGGGAAATCCGCGAGCACGGGCTGGAGCGCCTCCAGCCAGAGCGAATCTGTCTCCATGAGCAACAGCACATCGGGACGTTCACGCTGCAACATGGCCAGGGTTCCGGCGTACTCCCGATTGTGCTGGAACACGTTGAAGCCAAGCGCCGTGAAGCACGCGGCATTGTCTTCCGACCCCGCGTCCAGAGCGAGTTCTTCAGCGGCCACCGGCGTATAGTCCCAGAGGCGCCAGACCTGCCACGCCCCGGCAACGATCAGTCCGGCCATGGTGAGTGCTCGTGCCTTGTGTACGAACAGCGCAGCGCCCACCAACAGCACAACGACCGCTGCCAGCATGGACGTGCGCGGAAAATCAAGAATGCGGATCCACCACAGGTTGGAGTGGATCGCACTGATGGCCGTCATGACACACGTGACAGCGGCCAGTGCCTGAACAACGCGACCGATCAGGAGCGTCATATTGCGAGTGTCTCGCCAGCCTGCATGGGGCGAAGATTGTGTCGGAAGTGCGAGCAGTTCGAAGATAGCTGATCATTCCTGACCATTTCATATGTCTCTTCCCCAGCTGCTCGCCGACGCTCGCGAGTTTGCCGCCAATGCGCCGCGCTATCTCCGGGAGTTCGCCAGCTTCATACGCGCCAGAATAGGCGAGATTCCGGGCTACCTCGCTGGCGCGCTGGTCGCGCTCGTGGTGATCGGGCTCGCGCTGTGGGCGTTCGTCGAGATCGTGGACGGGTTCACGAACGAGGAAACCCTGTTCTTCATCGACGAGTACGTGCAGGAGCTGGCGGAGCGCATTGCCACGCCTGATGTGGTGCTCGCCATGGCACGGCTCACGAATCTGGCCGCGCCGGTGCTCGTCGTGGTCGTGTCGCTTGGGTTGACGGCTTACTTCGCGATCCGGCGTCTGTGGAGCTACCTGCTCATGCTGTTCCTCGCACTCGGGATTGGCGAGCTCGTGCTCTACGCGCTCAAGATCGCTTTCGATCGAGCGCGCCCAACCATCGGCACGAGCTACGATGGCTTCGGTGCGAGCTTCCCGAGCGGGCATGCATTCACGGCGCTTGTGCTCTACGGCCTGCTGGCGTACCTGGTCTGGCAGAGCACAGAAAAGCGCTCGGCACGCGCCCTGGCGGTGGCGTTTGCCGTCGGCGCCACGCTCGCCGTCGGGTTCAGTCGGCTGTACCTCGGCGTGCACTGGCTGACGGATGTGCTGGGCGGCTACGCGGCGGGCGTGTCGTGGCTGGTGTTCTCCATTGCCCTCGTCCGCTTCCGGGAAGGACGCCGTGAGCACCGGTCGGCCATCGCCACCTCGCTCGCCGGGAGCGGACCTCCATGACTCGCTTCGCAGATACGCACGTGGCAATGGAATGGCGGAGCTCCCGATGCCGACCCCGCGCTCACGTCGCTGAAAGCAGGGCGAGGAGAACGCAGATGGGCTAAACTACGTGCTTGCGGCCACCATCAACGCGATTTCGGCGGGGTTGCGGAATACGGGATGAGGAAGGCGTCACCGTGGAACGGTTTCATTCGTGCTCCCGATCGTCGAGAGGATACCATCTCACCTCAAGGAGACAGTCATGACGGACAAGCAGCATGATTCAGAAGAAACCGACGAGCAGAAACCAACCCCCATTCCCAGTAAAGTATCCGAGCAGGTACCAAAGAATCCGCCGCCGCCGAATCGGTCGCAGGTAGCGGATATCAATCCACCCAGCGCGCCGCCGGGCCATCGGGATCGCGAACAGATCTAGCACCCGAACGTTCGGCGGATCGCTACGTTGGTTTCTGCGGCGGCTAAATATTTCACCAGCGCGTGCATGATGCCACGAAGCTTGACGAAGGCATGCCCGAGCACGTCCCGCGGGCTGCGCGGCGTGATCTCCACGCTCGTATCGCCGGCGGCGAGGCGGTTGGCCGCGCCGGCGAGACTGCGCTGTGACGCGATCATCGACACGAAGGCCGTACCGAGTGCACCCACCTCGTCGGTGGTGTTGGAGACCACCTGCTGCTCCACGTCACCAACAGCGAGCCGCTCGGCAACGCGCGTGAGCCCGCACGGCCGTGGCCACGACTCGGGCAATGATGATCGCGAGCCCGAGACCGAGTACGACGCTGATGAGGATCGCGCCGATAATCCACAGGCGGGCTGATTCGTAGGTGGCCTGAGCGCCGGCCTTCGACGCGTCCGCACCGCGTCCGTTGATCTCCAAAAGACTGTCGAGCGCAGCCACTGCCATGGCACGTACTTCCCGTGACTTGCCGAGCATGAGGGACTTTGCGTCCTCGGTGCTCCCCGCCAGCGCCAACGCCCGCACGTCGTTCGGCGAGGCGGATTGAGCACGGGCCATACTCGCGCGCGAGGCAAGTCTGGCGATGTGGGGCCGTCATGGAACGGCGTGCAACCAACGGCGCTCGCTGCCCGGTCGCTCAGGCGTCACTGGCGTTGGCCAACTCGACGCGATCGCGCCCGCCGGCCTTGGCACGGTACAGTGCCCGGTCGGCGGCGTGACTCACGCGGTTTGCGGCGAGCATGGACGAAAGGGCGCTCGCGGCTCCGACGGAAATGGTGATGTCCAGCAATCCGCCGTCTATCGCGATTGGCTGGTTCGCTACCGTCGAGCGCATTCGCTCGCTGACGGCCGCAATCGCACCGGCGTCCGGTACCGGCATCAGCATCGAAAACTCCTCGCCGCCCGTGCGGGCGAGCAGCGCGCCGACCGTCGATGCCGCGACGGACGCCATTCGACGCCCCACCTCGACGAGGACGGCATCCCCGGCGCCGTGCCCGTAGGTGTCGTTGACGCGCTTGAAGCGGTCGATGTCCATCGCGAGCATCCCCAGGACCAGATCCGGCTGCGCGAGCATCGCTGCCAGTCGCGCATCATAGGCGCGGCGATTGGCGAGCCCAGTGAGTGCGTCCGTGCGTGCGCCTGCTTCGGCGTCGGCCAACTGTCGGCGAAACGCCGTCACGTCGCGCTGCACCGCGACAAAGTAGCGGGGAGCGCCGTCATCGTCCGTGACGGCACTGATGCTCCACTCCATGATGAACGGCGACCCATCACGCCGATAATTCACCGTGGATCCCTGAAAGGGCTGGCCTGCCCCCAGCGTCGCGCGCAGACGCTGGAGCGTTTCCCGGTCTGTCTCGGGGCCCTGCAGGATGCGCGGCGTCAACGTGGTCAGTTCGGCGGCACTCCACCCCGTCATCCGCTCAAAGGCGGCGTTCACGACGATGATGCGCGGTCCCGGTGAATCCAGCTGCGCGTCGGTGATCATCACAGCGTCATACGCCGATGATACGGCCTCGCCGAGGATGCGAAGCCTCGGATCGTCGGAAGTCGCGTGCCCCTGTAGAGGCATCGTCGCGCCAGGTTCAGTCATGAAGGGGTTTGTAGTGAGAGCGTGACGCAAGAGTGCGTCCCCATGTCAGCGATGTGGAACGGGTGCGGCGTCGCATCCACCTGACGAGTGTCGACCGCGTCACCCGCACGCTTGAGGGATCGCCCGTTGGTGCCCTGGCGAGGGCGACTCCTTGCCCAGGCGTGGACTATGGCGGCGGCGTCAATACCACCAGCGGCGCATCGAGCACCTCACGCAAGACGCGCAGGAGCGCCGAGGCGGTGTACGGCTTCGCCAGAAACTTCACCTGGTCGTGCATGATCCCGCAGAATAGTTTCTGAACCGGCAAGCAGGTCGGTCGCCGACACCGCCTCGACACCAGTGGCCGGCGTGCCGAGCGCCCTTTTCATATAGCAGCGGAATGTCGTCCCCACGCAGAGCGTGCTCTCCACCTCCACGAACCCGCCGGCTTCCTCGAGAATGCCGCGCACCGTGGCCAGGCCGAGGCCGGTTCCCTTCCCGGGAAGCTTGGTGGTGAAGAAGGGCTCGAAGATGCGGGATAGCGTCTCGGCGTCCATGCCGGTCCGCCAGGTTGAGGAGGATCTGTTCCACCTGCCCGGAATCCACGAGCACCGGCGGCAGCGGCGTGTGCAGCTGGGTGGCCAGCCCTCGATTGCCTCGTCACCCTGAATCCAACACCCGCCGCGAGTGCAACCAGTAACAACGCCAGCGCCGACGGTTCGGGTACCGGAACAGCATCCACACCAACCATGAACTCGGTAAGCGTTCCGATCTGCGGTACATCGTTGAAGGCATTCGCTGCGAACACACCGACCGTCAGATCGCTGAGCGCGTTCAACTCCGCAGCACCGAGCATGGAGGACAGATCGAATCCGCCGGCCTGCATGGTGAAGATTCCTGCAGTTCGGCTGATCACGATGTCGATGGACGATCCCTGATCGGGGCCGGCTTCGAGCAACAGGCCCTGATCGAAGTTGCCGAGCGTCCATACGCTGAACGCCGTTCTGCCGATGCCGGTGAACAGATAGCCGGCACGGATCACCGACGTCGATGTGCCACCCACATAGATGCCAAACTGATCGAAGAAGCGCTCGTAGCTTACGTCTGTAAACCGTGCACTGACGCAGAAATCCTGTGCGCCCGTGAATCCGAATGACGAGAGTCGCATTCCGGGATAGACGCCCTGGTCGAGCGTCTGCTGCCCGTTCAGATCAGACCTGGTCGATGTAAGGCGGAGCGCACCCGAGGATTCGTCGAGCTCGAGTTGCGGGTCTGTTGCACCAAAGGTGGAGCCGGTGCCGTCGAGCCGCGTGGTGAAGCCGGTGCCTACGCCATTGCGATCGAGCAATGTGCCCGGCCTTGGGGCGGAGAAGTCGAGCGTTGTTCCCGATGAGAACAGTCCGCACTGCGCGGATACGGGTGCGGCATAGAAGGTGACTGCTGCAGTGGCGGAGACGATTGATTTGGCCAGAAGCGAACGAGTTTGCATGGTAACTCCGGTGAGAGTGACGACTTTATCGATCGGCATCGCCGATGGACTACCTTGGACGAGCAGGAGACCTCGTCTCCGGAACGGGCCAGCGCGCTACATGCTCCGCCTCGCTTCGCACGCTGCGAGATGCAGCATCTACCGAAGCAGCGGCGGTCGGCGCGTACAATCCAAGCCCGCGCTGCGCCGCACCGTCCCAGTCGCCGACGAACTCCCACCAGTTCGTCATCCAACCTGACGGATGCTGGATCTGATTGCCTCGTCCGGGATAGCTCTGCATCCAGTAGAGATAGAACTGCGATTCTTCGCGCTGACCAAACTCCTGGACGCCTGGCCAGGGAAACCGGAGCGTACTCCAGGTTGCATTGTTCACGGTCGTCTTCACACCAGTATTGTCTGGCCGCCAATCCTCGATGTCAGACGGGACGAGCGTAGTGTTGTGATAGTCGTAGTTCCCAATCGTATTCGGTGGCATATGCGTCCAGCCCGCACGTCCCGTGACGAACTGCCCCGCATTGTCCTGTCCGACAAACTGTCGCCAGAACAGATTTGTATTGCCATCCTGACGCCAGTTGGCCCAGGACATCATGCGCTCCAACTGATGCCCGACGTTGTGCATGGCCTCAGCCTGCGACCGGCGAAATGCGATACCGTATACGATGTAGGTGTGGTTGAACAGCGGCAGATCATTCGGATCCTGATCGCTGTTCGACACGTCTCCAGTGCGCGGACTCGACATGTTCGATTCCCATCCTGTACGGAAGTCCTGGCTATTGTGGATGGCAGGATCGTACGATGGAAAACCCTTGTCGAAACCCGACTCGCAAAACCAGACTTCCTTGATCCCTTGCGACGGGATCAGGGTGGTCGCACCCGTCTGATCGAAGATCTTCCGGAAGTCATAGTGGCGCGGTGACAAGGGATCGGCCGGATTGGAGCGCTTCGCGCTGGCAGGCCCCTGCTCGTATACGAAAACCTGTTCCACCACGCGATAACCGAGCGACGCAACGGCCAGTGGATTCTTGTAGCCGCGGAATCGACTGCCTTCTTCCGCCATCATCTTCCGTCGCAGCGTGAAGTCCAGGCAGCGCGCCTCGATGGAGTCCAGCGGCATAGGATTCAGCCACCAGAAGTCCGGACTCTTCCGTACGTCGATACGCGCGGCGTCTGCGCTTGGCAGATAGGCGATCAACATCACTGGTACTTCCCAGAGCGCGCCCGCAGCAGGTACGGCGGCTCGCGAATCCACCGGCTTTCGAACAATCTGCACGACCTCCGAAGACCAACTTGCTGTCTGCGCGCCGAAGCTCGCCGTGATGTGCGAGGATCCTTCCGCGACTGCCGTCACAACTCCTGCGCTGTCGATTGTTACGTTCGAAGAACCACTGTGCCAGCGGACGCCCAAGGCCGGAAACAGCCGACCACCTGCGTCGCGGAGAATGGCGCGAAGCCTGAACTGTGAACCAACACCGCGAATGCGATCGCCCAGACCGTCGGGCCGAGCGATGACCAGGGTAGTTCCGGCGTTGGTAGTCGGCGCGGTGGAACGATATATGAGAGAAATCTCTGCGTCGGAGTACACCCGGTCGTGTACTCGCACTTCATGATAGGAGGCGTGGGCCGTTTCGTCGGATGGATACGACGACCGGCCCAGCATGGCAAATCGATCTTCGAGCTGGCCGAGCCGATGTGTCGTTTCGAATGATCCACGCTTTTCGCCATCCAGATAGACCTGTACCAATGTTGTGCCGCCTGTTCCAGCGCTATCTGCAATCGTGAGCACGATGTGATGCAGGAAGTCCCGTGTGAACGGCGCCAATGCACCGTCAATGCGTGACTCGCTCCCCGCCACCGTCATGCCAACGCGGTTATCGGACGCGTTCGCGCCGTTCGACCACGACACGAACAGATTGTTGGCGTTCCCCGACCCGATGTCAAACACCCGAGACCAGTTGCGAATCGAATGCAGCGCCGCCCACACCTCGATCGTCGCATTCGGTGCCTTGCTGAGCATGCCGGCCGGCAACAGCACGTAGTCGGAGCTGGCCCAGGAGCCACCAGCGAGCGTAACGGCACCTCCCGCAACTACAGCATCATTCGGCCCCACATCAATGATTCGTGCCACAGCACCCCCGACGTCGTCCAGCATCGACGTCCCGGCGGTGCCCGATTCGTTGAACTGCCAGCGATGCAACAGACCACGCACGACAATGGATATCGAGCCTGTGACTCCATCGAGCGTTTCGGTGGCTACGATCTCTGTCCGACCCGCGCCGACCGCGGTGACGACGCCGGCGCTGTCGACAACCGCCACTGCCGGGTTATTGCTGCGAAACGCAAACGTTCGAAGACGCAGCGAATCGCCTGAGGCACCGCGAGCGTACACCCTGAGACGCGTGGCCTCTCCCACCTTGAACTCACTGCGCGTAGTCGCGATCGCAACGCTGGTTGCGATTACGTCGCGCACGGCGATTCTCACCGAGACCGACACACTGTCGGACGCCGCGGAGATGATCACCGGCCCACCCAGCGCCACACCTGTCACCGTGCCATTGGCCGCGACAGACAGGATTTCAGGGTTGGAGCTCGCCCACGCGATTGGCGCCGCCCCCATCACATTGCCGCGCCCATCGAGTACCGTCGCGTCGAGCGCGCGAGTTGTGCGCACCACAAGCGGAAGTGTGTCACCGACGATGCGAATCTGCGCCGGCACCTGACGAACGGTCACAACCGCGCTGGCAGCCACGGTGCCAACCTTCGCCGTAACAATCGTGCTACCGTTCGTGAGGGCAGTAACGAGACCGCTGGTCGCGACGCTGGCCACTGCGGCGTTGCTGGTCTCCCACTCCCCCACCACATTGGTAACGGGCTGCCCCTGCTGATCGAGCACTGTCATCGCGATTCGCGTCGTGTCGCCGAGCGCGCGCAGTGTCACCGAGTCTGCCGAAAGACGCAGCTGTGCGGGAACGCGCGGCGGCGGCGTAGGAGGCGCGGGCGGCTCAGTGGCCGGTGCGGATGCGTCGCTGCATGCTACGAGTGCAGCGACGAGCAGCACAGCGAAACTGGAGACCTGCGACGCTCCACGACTGTGAGCGATCTTCATGCTGACAAACCTCGAAGTGCAACGTGGAACATCCCGGTACGACGTGGCGAAGCCGAGTGGCTAACCGCTACTGCAGGATCAGCTCGGTGTCTCCGAAATTTTTGCAGACCTGCGAGAGCGTTGACGAGTCGAAATAGCACAGGAATCCATCGGAAGCACGGCGCGAATAGAAGCGCTGGTTACCCGCGAGATCCCTGATGTTCAACGTGGGAACCCATGAACCCATCGCCGCGAGCGCCGGGAAGACGATCGTGCAACTCCACGTTCCGTCATTCGCGCTGCCAGACGTTCTGGTCATCGTGCAGCTCTGCGTCTGCGTCGTCTCTGTGCTCCGATAGCTCAGAAAGATGCTGGCAGCCCCGCTGGTCGCGTCGGTGACTCGGATAGTCGTCGCAACGCTGGCGCCGACCGCAGACGCCGCAAAAGATTCGAGCAGAGGTGCATCGTTGTCACCCGCACCCGTTACTTCGATCGTCGGGTTGCTCACGCAGATGCTCTCTCGGTTGCAAAGCTGGCCCCCAGCGTTCCTCACATAGTCGGAATAGGCGGTCCATCCACCATTTCCGGCACGGTCAGGCACTCTGAGCCGCACCAGACTCCAGATGCCAGTTGCCGCTTGCGCTGGGAGTGCAACTTGACACTCCCAGAAGCCATCGAGTGGCGAGCCGCTCCTGAGTACGCACGACGGATAAGAGAGCAAATCCTGATTGCCAGGTCCGCGCAGGACGGCTTGAAAGAGGTCGAAGATCAGTCCGTTTCCGACGCCGGCAAGATCGTCGCTGGCTTGAAAGCCGAAGACGAGTGTGCGAGGAACCGCGCTCGCCGCGAGAACAAGGGCGTTGTTGAACGTGCGCGGCTCCGTAGCGAGACTCACCTGAAGCGAGGTCAAGATCGGTGACTGGATGTCGTTCACCGATGGCAACACGCGAATGATCGGTACATCGGGAATGCACACTGTATCTGTCTGATTACAGAAGCCGGCCGGACGGCGTACAAACACCTCCACATTGTTCACACGATCCCTGATCACCATGAACACCGGCGTCCAATCGCCACTCTCCGCATAGCGCGGCATCGCCGTGACGCAGTCCCATTCCCCGTCGGTATCACTGCCAATGTTGGCTGGCGCTCCGGTATAGCAGGTGAATCGCTCCTGGCGACCGGTCTCACTCATGTAGCGCAGATCAATGAACGCGACACCGGCCGCATCATCGGTCAGACTGACACGCATGGTATACGGCGCATTGGCCACACCCACGTCCAGCTCGACCAGATCGGCAAAATCCAGCATGGCGGGGCTCTTGACACTGAGCGATCGGACACTGGGCGCCACACGATCTTCCAGACTGTTGGGATCACGCGGGACCACGACAAGAATGCTGAAACCATCTACATCAGCAGACACGGTTCCGTTGACGGCGTCAACGCGTCCGGCGGGCTGCTGCACATATTCGCCGCCTACCACCTTGTGAATGCGAAGCTCTGCGGGATCGACGCCAGAGGGCACAAGCGCGGGGTCGTACCGTAGCGTGAGCCGCACAGACTGTGCAAACACCAGACCGTCCGGACCGAGATCCCAGGCCGTTCCGGGAACCGTCGGCCGTCCGGATGGCAGCGAGGCATCATCAACGGATACCGCAGTAAGAAAGAGGTCATCGCTGACGGCGTTCGCTGGGAGCACGAGCGATACTGCGCCGTTGGCGAGCTCAATCGTCGACGCATCTCGCGTGACACGTTCGCCCGTTCCAGGCTCGATTACAAACGCGATCGGCAGCGAAGCTCCGGCAATCAGCTGCACTGCCCCATCAGCGTAGTTGGTACTCTTCGGCCCCGATTCGCGGATCGCCAGTCCGACATAGCCGATCTCGGCGCCACTGGCGAGCACGCGAATACGATACGCACGACCAGACTCCAGGTTGTCGGCGTGACTGTTCCAGACTGCGCGATAGATGCCGTCTTCGAGGCGAAGCCGCCCTGCACCAGACGATTCCGCATCAAGTCGGCGAATCGGTCCGGAGATGCAGGCGAGGCCATCCCACTCGCAGATCTCCACCGCAAGCAGATCGAGCAGCGACTTGTCGCGATCTGCGGGAAGCACGGCATCGTTCACGATGGGTGCAGCGAAGTGAAAGCCGTCGAGCCCGCCTGGTCCGGTTATCGTGGCAATCGATGCGTTCGCGACGGATGCTGTAGCGACGCTTGTTGGCGCTGGACCAATGGGAGTCGGTTCATCGCTGCAGGCACCGAGCAGTGAGGCGAACATGGCAACAACGGAAAGACGCAGGGCTCTCATCAGGACTGCTCCTTTGAGGAAGGCATCGGTTCGGTGGGATAGACGGACGCAGCGCATCCAGTTCCCAGCTGGCGATTGTCACGAGATTGTGAAGGCGACCTCTTCTTTGAGATCGTGACAACGCTCCTTCCCCGAACACCTCGATCCGTTCGATACAGATCGACACGCCGACTGTGGTCGCTTGACATGTCCGGTGCGCGTATGCAAATCAGCCGACAGGTTTCCATCAAACAGAGCGGGCGGCCCTGCAGCCGCTGACGCTGACGTTGCACACGGTCCGCTCATCCCCGGTTGCATGCGAATAGTGTTTCTAGCTGCGCTTGCTGCCTGCACGTCGTGCGCCACCATTGATAGTGCCGGATCAACGGATGTTCTTGTCGAGCTGACGAGCCACTGGTCAGGACCCACCGTCCTCTCTACGCAGTCGAGAGTGGCGTGCGACACGGTGCATATCGTGCGACCATCGCGTAGCTGCGCGAATGCGTTGACTCTCACGGCGGAACGACTGCTTGAGATCGCTGAGTACGCGGGACAGCTCGCGAACAGGAACGACACCGCGAACTCACCACAGCGCTCCCACGCGCTCGGATTACTCGAGCTCGTCACCGCCGTCGATTCGGCAGCGCTTGATCGCGCGGTTGCGCTGTTGAGGGAGGCTACGGCTCATTCGACGAGCGACGAAGTGTACCGCTCCGATCTCACGGCGGCGCTCCTCACGCGCTATGCCGCACAGCAGCAGATCGTGGATCTATTGGAAGCGGTGGACTTGTCGCGACCCGATACATTGGCGCGAGGCATGACCAGCGGCTTGTGCTGGAATCACGCGGTTGCACTCGCCTGGCTCGGTCTGCGCAGTGCCACTGCCGGAACGGTTCAACGATGCACCACGCATTGCGCCAAAGCTGGCTGCAGCATGCCGCATATCGTGGATGCTGGAGCGAAGCACGGCACGGACCTGCGATCGATCGCGCTGGATGGACGCTGGACTGATTTCGTCTGGGATTACGCGACGAAGCAGGCGCTCCCGCGATGGGCGGCCGCGGAACTGGGCGCAGACACGCTTGGCGCAAGCGCTGCCTTTTCCGAGTTGATGCAGCTCCACGCAGCGCTCCTCACGCGAGCGGCCGACTCGAGTATCGGGAGTGTGGTCTCACAGATCCGCGCCCTCCCTGCTCGCTCGCCGCGTCGATCGGGACTGCTGCGTTCGCATGTGCTCTATGGCGAAGTGCAGTCAGGCGCGGGCAATTACGGTGCACGAAGCGACGAACTCCTTCTTGACTCGATCCGCGCATTGACGAGAGAAGGAGATCATGTGCGCGTCTGGGCTGGTGTGCTGCAGGCAAATCGAACGCTCGTCCGCGGACGAACGACCCAGGCACTGCGTGCCTATCGCGAACTGGGCGCAGGCCGAATGAACCCGCAAACTGTACTTGGCGGGCGACTCGCATACAATGAGGCGCTCTCGCTGATGGCCCTGGGTGACCAGATAGAGGCGCTCGGGCGCTTCGAAGCCGCTGCCGAGGCGTGCGTTCTGGTTTCGCGGAGCGAGTGCGCGCTCGCCGCGTTTGCGTTGGCGTCTGGTGTGGCCACCCTCGCGTCTGACGACGAGCGCAGCGAACGCAATGTGCAGCGCGCGTTGGAAGCCAGTGACGGGCCGCTCACCACATTCCGATGGACGGTACTCTCCTCCTTACGTCAGCTCGCGCACACTTACGATTTTAGCTCGACTGCCGATCTACTCCGGGACGAAGTCGTGAGCACGGCGGAGGCGTTGGGCCGTCCCGACTTGGTAATCGATGATCTTCTGATGCGAGCATGGTCTCGAGCCAAGGCCAGGGATACGGCGGGCCTTCACCGCGATCTCGAACGCTTGAACTCATTGCACGCGAGCGACCCCAGCGCCGAGTCGCGCGATTTTCACCGCGCCGACATGGCGTGGATCGAAGGAGAGTATCGGCTCGTCTCGGGGCAACCTGGCGCTCTCGCATTGCTGGACTCATCGATTGCGCTTATGGCGAGTGACACGAACTCTGCGCGTCAGCTTCGCCCCCGTTTGCCACGGGCGATGGCGATTGCGTTCGAAGGTGACACTGTTCGTGCGCTTGCGGCCCTGGATTCTCTGCTTCGGGTGCTGACCGAGCGCGCGACGCAAGATGCGACGATGTTCGAGCGACTACGCCTTCGAGAGGAAGCACTCGAAGTCGGTGTGTCGGCCGCTTCATTGTTGCGAACAACGGAGACGCCTGCGCAACTGCTGAGAGCGCTCTCCGGCAAGACATTCACAAACGTCGACTTTCCGCCGTCGGCGGTAGACGGCGGCCACTTGAACGTTGCGCTTCGGCGGATGGGCGACTCTGTCCTTGTTTGGTGGCCTGACGGTGATGACTGGCGAGTACGTGCGCGCCACCTGCCGAGTGCTGATGTGCGTCGCAGCGTACAATCGCTCGACATCAGCGCACTTGCCATGTTGTATGACACGTTGATCGCGCCGGTAGTGCCAACCGTTCCCAGCGGGATTCGTAGTCTGCACATCGACGCACAAGGCGATCTCGCCTCAGTACCCTGGGCCGCGCTGTACGATCGCAGCACCGGCCGATATCTCGTGCAGTCGATGGAAGTATTGCAGTCTGACGACATCATGACTGCGAGCATTCGCAACACAGGTAGTCGATTGGGCCGACTGCTACTCGTTGATGCCGCGCCACGCAACGGTCCTCGTGCGCTGCCGGGAGCGTTTCGGGAAGTAGATCGTTTGCAGCAAATCTGGGGGGCAACGGCCGAGCGTCTCGACGCGCGAGAAGGAGCGTCGCGCGTGCTCGAGCGGTTGCCCGACTATGACATTGTGCACTTTGCAGGTCACGCCATCCTGGACGTCAGACGGCCTGAGCGCTCGCACCTGGAGTTGCCGTTGAGCTCCGATGCGAAGATCTCCGGCGCACAACTCTCGGCCCTCCAGTTGCGTCAAACCAGACTGGTGATCCTTGCGGCATGCGACACGCGCGGAGCGTCGAACAGCGGCTACGGCAGTCTCGCGTCGCTGGTGAGTGCGCTGCGATCTGCCGGTGCAAAACAGGTCATCGGTGCGGCCTGGCCGATAGATGATGCGGCAACACAGCTGTTCATGGAGCAGTTGCACCTCGCATTGGCGGAGGGCATGTCGCCAAGTGGTGCGCTTCGCGCGGCGCAGCTTTGGGCGTTGCGATCAGAGGACCCCGCACTTCGTACTCCCCGCGTGTGGGCGGCCTTTTCACTTGTGGGGAGTGAGGAGTGATTTGTGGATGGCGAAGCTAAGGGTGGCGATCGAAGGGATTGCGTTCTGGATGGATCGCGGGAGCCATTGGGAAGTACTCTTCCCGAAGGCGCGGCGAAGCCATCTGCAGCATGTGCCGAGGATGACGGTGACGGTTGGGAAGAAGATTCGTGAGGGTATTCCGCTCGTGGGACAAACCCTCGACTTGCTGCACCTCTCAGAGGACGATTGCGGCAACATCGATAAGAACTGGATGCTGAGCATGCCAGCAGGTAGCGATGCACCGGCATACGATGACCAAGTGGCCACGTCGAGGCGAGTCATCTCCTCGGTGCTTCTACCGCGGCTCGCGTTGAAGGCGGTGAGAAAGAAGCTGACCGGCCCGGTGAAACATGGTAGCGCAACCGTCGATCTGGACTTCGGCACGGTGTGGGAGTGTAGCTTGGCCTCATCGGACGCAAGTCTCATTCATCGGGATCGAACCACTGGCGCGATCGCGGACAGAGTCCCGCTTGGAAATGGCGCCGCGAACGTAACCGTGCGCATTCGGAACTTCACCGAGGCGGAGCACAACGGCGTGGCCAAGCCCACGAAACACGGCGAGCGGCTTCACGATGTGCAGGATCTCTTCGCGCTGGCGGGTCTGAAGCTTCCCTCGCCGCAATATACGGGTCCCACGCTGACGAAGCCTCCGGCAGCCAGAAGTGCAAGTGCAAAGGTGGGGCTGCTCACCTACCCGTACAAACTCTGCCCACAGGGTGACGGCGGCTGAGTCGAAGGGACGACACCAGCACTTCCCCGTTTGCTATGAAGCGGCTCCTTGCAGCACCGAGGTGGCCGCCTGCGTAGCCCTCACCGCATCTCCCGATCGAACGGCATCCGCAAGCTCCTGCAACGCGAGCTGCAGCGCCGCTGAACGATCGGGAGACTGCGTGGTGCGGGCCGCGACTTGGCGAATGCTTTCCACCGCCTGCTCCCCGCATGCTGCATGAATACTCCCCGCACGAAACATCTGCAGGCACATGCCTGCGTCAAATGCTTGGGTATCGACAAGTGCGCGCACGGCCACAAGCGTTCGCTGGAGCGCAAGCGAGTCGGCCGGCGCTCGCAGCACTGAGATGACCGGGCCTGCACCCTCTACCTGCTGCAGCAGCTGTGCCATGCCTTCACGCGCACCAATCTCCGTGCGACCAACTTCGAGCATCGCGTCGGCTGCCAACGCACCGAGTCGCACGGCGCGCGCGATCGGCGACAGTGACTCGGCACCGGACCGCACCACTCGCCACCGATTCTCCGTAAGAGCGACCAGCTCGTCGGAGGTGAGTGACAATCGTTGGGCTTCTTGCCCAACGCTGCTCAACACGATTTCATCGCGTGGTGCTTCGCCAGTGCCAAGAACGATCACCGCCACGGCAGCGGCGGTAGCAAGCGCCGCCCATGGGGCGATGCGGCGTAATGTCCCGCCGTTCGATCTCGCTCTTGTCGGCGACAACGGTGTTGTGGACAACGGCGTCAATGCGTCCGACGCCGACGGTTCGCTTCGCAACTCGGAAACATCGATCAGCACGTCACGCCAATCAGGGTCATCGGCAAGCTGCGCGAGCACCCGCTCGCGCTCTTCCGGCGACAGTCGCCCGTCGATCAGCGCCGCCACGCGCTCGGCGTCAAGCGGACGCTCAGACATCGTTCTCCCGCCGCAGGTGCACTGTGAAACGCCGCATCCTGAAGATATAGGCGGACGCGTGCGATCCGGTTCGCATTCGCATTCTCATTCCCGCGCCTCCACGATCTTTCGAACGATGTCCGGCGACACGCCCTGGTGCTCGAGATGTCTCCGCAGCGTCGTCAGGCTACGTTCGAGACGCCGGTACAGCGGCTTCTGCTCGAGCTGAAGGACTCGTGCGATCTCAGCCACGCTTTTTCCGTCAAGAAATCGCATGGTTACAATCATCCGATCTTCCGGGCTGAGCACACTCAGCGCGGCGCGAAGGATTCCGGTCACGCGCTCTCTCTCCACTGCCTGCTCGACACCGTCAAGCGCGGCGTCAGCAGTCGTGGAACTGGGCGCCGGCAGTTCTGCCGCCTGATCCGTCGCCACGCGTACCATTCGCAACGGCTGCCGTCTCGGCAGTTGCCGCGCGATCTCGCGCAGTTCGCGCTCGGTGTACGGGTGGTCAGCCCCGCTCACCAGTTCCGCGATCGCCTCGTCAACCGAGCGATGACCTTTCGACAGCAGTCGTTCCAGGTGCACCGCCACCGGGCCCAGGCGCAATGCGACCGCTGACGGACGCCACCGACCATCCCTGGCTATCAGAACATCGTTCAACCAGCTGCGGATGACGACGGCCAGATACGTCTCCATCGACGAATCGCCGCGAAACTGCGCCAGGGGCGAATAGTTCGACTCCACAAAACGCGCGCGCACCAGCGACGCAAAATCTTCGGCGTCTGCCCCAACCAATCCGCGACGACGGCCGAGCTCGTCAGCGAATCGATTGATCGTTGGCAGCAGCTCGAGGAATCGGGCTTCGAGGGACACGGAGGTGGGTTCTTTGAGCAGCGGAACGGCTGAAATAAGCTACGGACTGGTACGGGTTGCCGTTAGAGAAGGGAGCGTCGCGATCTGCAATGCAGCGCTGTTCACCGACGACAGAAGGCAGTCCCACTGTATCAACGAGGCCGAAGCTCTGACGCAGCGAGAGTGCAGCACCGTCGATTGTGCGCGGCTGACTGCGGATAGTGTGCGTTGCCCACGTCGCGCGCATTGACGGGAACGTGATGCCGAGGTGGCCAAGCCAACATATCCTGAGAGCCTGCCCCCTGTGTCAGGATAGTTGTCGCATGAGCGATGCAAATGCATCGCGCATGGCGATTACATGACGGGGGCACGGAGTTGGTGCAGATGCAGACGTACAGTGCCGCGTTTAAAGCGCGCGTCGTCCAGCGATTGATGGGCCCGCGCGCGGTCAGCGCGAATCGGTTGGCCGAGACGGTCGGCGTGTCACAGGAGACCCTCTCGC
>JBGTFN010000157.1:0-6522 GCA_041747275.1 Gemmatimonadaceae bacterium
GGGCGATACGCCGGAGCGCTCCAGCGCGGCACGAATCGCGACGGCGCCCAACTGCGGCGCGGTGAGCGACGCAAGGCCACCGAGATAGCGCCCGATCGGGGTGCGAGCAGCACCCACGATAACGGGCGTACGGATGAGGTCGGTCATTAAGACTGGGGGTTCGGGGAATAGCTGTGGAAAGCTAATCCACGCCCTTCCCCGGGGCAGCGGCATGACGCCGCGACGAGCCGGTGACGGAGACGTCATGCCCTGCGGCGCCGTGTCCCCCTCACGGACGGCTGAAGACTGCTCCGTGCGGAATCGCTTTCGCCGAGCCACCATGCGGCCACGTCTTGTCATCCATGCGAAAGCCCGGCTCGGTGCTGCCGGCTTCGCGAAATCGTGCGTCGAGCGACAGCTGACCTGATGTCGGATTGAACTGCGCAATCAGGACACGATGACTGAGCGCGCCGTAGCCCGTGATGACGAGTCGTTGCTGGTCGGGCGATATTGCAATCCAGTGCGGCACGTCAGTCGCTCCGAGCGTCACCCGACTCACTTCACGCGGCGAGGCAGGATCGCTGATATCGAGGCTGACCACGGCGTTCCAGGCAGGAACGGTGATGAGATAGAAATCGCCCGAGACGACCGGGATCGCGCAGGACTGAAACGCCTTTCTTGGGAACGATTTCACGAGGCGGCCTGTCGGGGTATCGCCCTCCAGCCCCTCGAGAAGGTACAAAGCGCAGTTGAAGGTCGACACCATCACCGTGCGTCCATCCGCAAGCACGCGCGGCTCGGCGGTGAACATTGATTCGTCGCCAAGCGGTCCGTTGGGCAGCGTGAATGTGCGAAGCAACGACAAGTCCGAGAGCCTCCACAGCTGCAGCATGCGCGACGCGGGGAAATCCTTGATCATGTCGCTGGTGGTGGTGACAATGCGGTCGAGTGGAGGCACGACAGCGGCGCTATATACGCGCAGGCCGGCATCGATACCGGGAGCATTGGCGGAGCGGCTGCGCACCGTTTCTCCAGCGGGCGTCATCTCCACGATGCCACCCGGCAGCACGCCATTTGCGGCATGCTGCATCTGAAACGTGCCCAGCACGTTGCCTCCCGGCAGTCGCACGAAGGAGTGCGGATGGGTGAGGCGATCGACATCACCGAAGGTATTCACGATGCGCGGTGCTAACGGATTGCGCAGATCGAAGATCACACTTTGCCCTGACCCGAATCCGTTGGCGAATAGCTGCGCGTCAGCCGGCATCTCGTGTTCGGTGTGGTGCGGCCCGTTCCGGCGCCCCGGCACCGCAAGCGTCGTGACGAGCGATCCGTACGCTACGCTATCCTCGGTGACGTCGAGCACGGCCAGAAAATCGGCCTGCGTGGTATCCGTCGATCCGGTCCAGAGGTAGAGGTACTCCCGATCGCCGCCGCGATCGCTCTGAGTAGCCACGCTTGGCGCCGGCTTTGAGGTCGCACACGCGACGCAGCCTACCATGCAGAGCAGCGAGAACGCACGTCGCATCACCGCTTCTCGAACCGATAGTTCCGCGCGGCCGGAACCGACACGCCACGCGCCACCAGATCGAGTCCGATCGGGCCACTCGGGTTCACGCGAAACACGGTCGCCGTGCGCGGCGGATTCCGCGAGGCCGCCGGGCCATAGGCGTATTCGCCGACGAGGCCGTCGCTCGCAGTGGTCGTGATCGCCTGGCTCGCCGCATGCATTCCGGAGCGGCTCAGGTCACCCGAGGCCACGGCCGATTCGAGCATCGCGTGAATGGGAAACGCCACGATGTAGCCCGCGTAGAAGTAGAAGTCTGCGGCCTGCCCCGGGGCGTATGTTGCCTGTGCATCGAGCAGCCCACGAACACCGGCCTCCGTCGTGTCGGATAGCGACGGTCCATCCCATGACAACCAGAAGTTCTTCACGAGGTAGTCGGCGATCGGCGATGCGGCCAGCGCGTGGTGCCACGATGGCGATGTACCAATCCAGCGCGGCGCGAACCCGAGCTGCGCAGCGGTGCCAAGCACCTTGCCGGTGACGCTGGGCAGCGACGCGAGCATCACCACGCCGCAACCGGCATTCTTGAGCTGCGTCACCGGGGCAACAAAATCCTGGTCGTCCTGCTTGAAGGTCGCGCTCACGGCAACGGCGAAGCCCATCTCGTTCGCGAGGTGCTGTACTCCTCCCACGGTGGCCTGGCCATAACCGGTATTGAGCGCCAGGGTGCAGACCGTCTGTCCTTGATGTCCGCCCTCGGTGAGCGCGTAGCCCACGCCGTTGATTGCCTGCAGCTGGTACGGCGATCCCCACGGCAACAGCCATTCGTCGTGCACCCACTCCGCGTCGAAGGTGGTCGGCGCCGCGATGATGCTGTCTTCCGCAAGCAATGGCAGAATGCCGTTCACCTGGTCGGTGCCGACCACCAGACCGATCATCGCCACCTGATCCTTGAGCTTCTGGAACTTCTGCGCGCCAGACGATGGGTTGGCGTAGGTGATGTCTTCCGCCAGCACCTTCACGATGTACCTGCCGCCCACCCCCCCCTGCTCCGTATTCAGCCGGTCGAAGTAGGTGGTCAGGCCCGCCAGCATCGGCTTGCCGATGACCGCCACGGCATCGCTGAGTGGCGTGAGTGCTCCGATGTAGATGGTGTCTCCGGACACGCCGGGCGTGCGCGCGACGCCGTCTGCGCTTCCACCGCCGCACGCAGCGAACAGGAGTACCGCGCTCGTGACTGCTGCTGATATGCGCGCAGGCGCACGCCATCCATTCGTTTGCCGCAACATCATGCCCTCCTCCACAAGTGAAATCGCATCAATACGAAAACGGCCACGCGTTGAAGTACCGGGCGAAACGTCGCCAGAGCTCGGCCAGCCCCAACGGTTCAAACAGCAGGAATGCGATGATCAATACGCCGAACAGCGCCTGGTTCAGCGACTGCACGGTGAGCCCGCTGCCCGTGCCGTCCGCAGCGATGAATGGCAGTCGCCCACTCACACTCTCGATCACGCGCGGCAGCAGCGTAAGAAACACGGCGCCGAGAATCGACCCATAAATGCGTCCAATGCCGCCCACGACGATCATGGCGATGAACTGGATGGAGAGGAACAGCGAGAAGTCGAGCGGACTCACATAGCGCGCATAAGAGGCGTAGAGCGCGCCGGCACAGGCCGCGTAACCGCTTGAGACCGCAAAGGCACCCACCTTGTAGTGCACCTGCGAGACGCCGATCACCTCGGCAGCCAGGTCGCGATCCCGAATGGCCTGCAATGCTCGTCCGGGACGCGAGCGAACAAGATTGTGCGCCGCCAGCGTGAGCAGCGCTACCATCGCCCACACGAAGTACAGGTAGCCCTGGTTGCGCGACAGTCGCAGGCTGCCGATGGCGAGCGTGCTTGCATCAAGCGAGCCGATCGCCACCTTCGCGCGCACGACGGTTCCGGTCAAGCCGCCGGTCACGCTGGTCCAGTTTTCGAAGACATGCTGGCCTATGACGAGCAGTCCGAGTGAAACGATCACCAGGTAGTTGCCGCGAAGTCGCAAGGCGAAGGGACCCGCGAGTCCGCCCACCACCGCACCGGTCGCGGATGCCGCCACAATCCAGAGCGGAAAGGGCCATCCCCAGCGATCGGCGAAAATCACCGACGCATAGGCACCGATGCCGAAAAACACCGCATGCCCCATCGACACCTGTCCCGTGAAGCCGGTGAGCAGGTTGAGTCCGATCGCGCCGATGGACGCGATGCCGGCGTACACGAAGATGGTGGCCCAGTAATCGCCGAGCATTAGCGGCAGGACAAGCCATCCGACCAGCATGATCAGCGCTCCAGCCTGCGCGGGCCTGGAGCGAAAGAGCACCAGGTCGTCCGCGTAGTCCACCGTAAGCCGGGTATTCCGCGTCAGCACGTTCATGCGCGACGCACCTCCGGTGTCCCGAACAGGCCGTACGGGCGCACCATCATCACCGTGATCATGAGCAGGAACGGAATCACTACGTGCACGTTGGATCCGAGCCACGGCGCATTGGGCGTGATGTAGGCGGCGCTCATCACTTCCACGATCCCTACAATGAGTCCGCCGGACACCGCACCTTCGGTGGAATCGAGCCCACCCAGGATCGCCGCCGGAAACGCGCGCAGCGCCACCGCACTGACGCTGAGGTCCACGCCCCGCGCCCCGGAGCTGATGAACACGCCGGCAACGACTGCCAGCACACCCGCCAGCGCCCACGCGATGCCCTGAATGAGCTGCGGACTCACGCCGTGCGCAAGTGCGGCCTCGGGATCGCTCGCCGCAGCGCGCATGGCAATGCCGGTGGTGGAGTAGCGGAACCCGACGAAGCACACCGCGAGAGCAGTGGTCGTCGCCACAATGGTCCACACGTCCACGACCTTGATGGTTGCACCACCCAGCAAAAATGTCCGCACGCCCCACGGATCACCCAGAATGCGCAGGTCGTATCCCCAGAGCGTAGTGCAGACCTGCTCGAGCACGAAGAGCACGCCCAGCGTGACGAGAATCGACGCAAACACCGGTTGCCCGACGAGTCGCCGCAGCACGAGCCGCTCGATGAGCAATCCGACGAGTGCCGTGAGCAGCGCTGCCAGCAGCATCGCCGGCACGAATGGCAGGCGCCATGCAATGAACTGATACGTCATGTACGCACCGAACACGACCAGCCCGCCCTGCGCGAAGTTCACCACGCCCGTGGCGCGATACACCACGACGAACGCCAGGCAGATGAGCGCATAGATCGAGCCCAGCGAGAGACCCGCCACGAGAAACTGCACGAAGTCACTCACGAGTACATCGACTCCACCATTTCCTCGAAGCGCGATGCAATAGCGCGTCGCTTCACCTTCTGCGTCGCCGTAAGCTCGCCCTCCTCGTGATCCAGTTCCTTCGGCAACAACACGAAACGCTTCACCTGCTCGACCGGGGCGAGTTCCGCATTCACTGTCTCCACCCATTCGGTAATGAGCTTGTGAACCGCGGCTTGTTCGCTGAGGTCCTTGTAGGTGGTGTACGCGAGCCGCTGTCGCGTCGCCCAGTCGCCCACGGTGTCGAGCTCGATGCCGATGAGCGCCGTTACATACTTGCGCCGGTCGCCGACCACGATCGCCTCACGCACCCACGGCGAACACTTGAGCCGGTTCTCGATCCACGAGGGCGAGATGTTCTTTCCGCCGGCCGTGATGATGATGTCCTTCTTGCGGTCGGTGATGCGCAGATAGCCGTCGTCGTCGAGTGCGCCCACATCTCCCGAATGCAGCCATCCCTCTCCGTCGACGGTCGCACGCGTTGCGTCGTCGTCGCGATAGTAGCCGGAAAACACGGCCTCCGATCGCACGAGAATTTCGCCGTCATCCGCGATGCGAATCTCGACTCCCGGTGTGGGCACGCCCACCGTCCCCACGCGCTCGCTCCCCATGGGATTGAACGTGGCCAAGGCAGAGCCTTCCGTCTGCCCGTAGCCTTCGCGGACCGGCACGCCGATTGCCCAGAAGAACTCCAGCACCTGAGGCGCAATCGGTGCCGCACCCGAGCCGGCGGCTCGTACACGTGCCAAACCCAGACGCTCGCGCAACGGACGATACAGCAGCAGCCAGCCGATCGCCTGTTGCAAACGGTCGAGTGGCGTCAAAGCGTTGCCCGTGAGTGTTTTCCTCGCCAGCGTGCGCCCCACGCCCATCCAGTAGGCGTAGTTCTTTCGCTTGAGCCACGACGCGTCGGTCATCCGGATCTCGATGGTTGCGAGCATCTTTTCCCAGACACGCGGCACGCCAATGAAGATCGTCGGCTGCACTTCGCACAGGTCGGCCACCAGCGACTCACCGCCGCCACCGAAATTCACGCGATAGCCCGACGCCAGCGCGGCCACGGTGGACAGGGCGCGTTCGAGGATGTGGCAGAGCGGCAGGTAGGAGAGCAGTTCGTCGTGGCGGCCAGCACTCCAGATCCGCTGGAACGACTGACCGAGGATGTGCAGGTTGACATGCGAGAGCATGGCGCCCTTGGGCGGTCCGGTCGTGCCCGACGTATACACCAACACTGCAATCTCATTCGGATCGATCGCGTCTACGTGCGCCCAGAACGCACCAACCGGCTGCCCGACGCCAAGATCGAGCAGTGCATCGAAGCTGATCGCGTGCCCGCCATCGAGCCACGCCCGTGCCCCGCGTGACTCTATCAGCACGATGTGCCGGAGCGCAGGCAACCGCTCGCGCACCTGCAGCAGCTTGTCGAGCTGCTCTTCGTCCTCCACGATTGCCACGGAGCTGCCCGAATGCGCAAGGATGTACTCGACTTCGGCGGCGGGACTGGTGGTGTACACTCCCACGACGACGGCACCGATGCCCTGCGCGCCGAGATCGCCCCACAGCCACTCCGGCCGGTTGTCCCCGAGTATGGCCACGCGATCGCCGGAAGCCACGCCGAGTGCGCGGAGCCCGAGCCCTGCGCGTGCCGCACGATCCGCATAGTCGGACCACGTATACTCCCGCCAGCGACCAAGCGCCTTGTGTCGCAGCGCC
>JBGTFN010000158.1:0-8087 GCA_041747275.1 Gemmatimonadaceae bacterium
ATCGCTAGTAGTGCCAGAGCCAGACCCGCGACATCGGTCAGCATATGTCCCGCGTCGGCAAGCAACGCAAGCGAGTTGGCAATGAGCCCACCCGCGACCTCGGCGAACATGAACAGCAGCGTGACCACGAGCGCCCACTTCAGCCGGCGGCGGACTTCAGGATTGCCCTCGCGTACAGCATCGAGCGCGGCGGTGTGAATGCAGTCCTCACCGTGCGCATGGGCGGTCGGGCTCACCCGGTCCTCCGACGGCGCGCGAGATCCGCTGCGAGACGCACAGCCTCCCGGAAGCTGCCGTGGTCCGCGATGCCTTTGCCGGCGATATCGATCGCCGTGCCGTGATCCGGCGACGTGCGCGGAAATGGCAGGCCCAGTGTGATATTGATGCCCGATCCGAAGGATGCGACCTTGATGGCAGTCATTCCGACATCATGAACCGGCGTGAGCACCGCATCGAACTCGCCGCGTAGCGCGCGCACGAACACAGTATCTGCAGGCAGCGGTCCCACCAGACCTGCGCGCTGCGCTGCCGGTGCGAGCACCGTCTCGTCTTCGCTGCCGAAGCGTCCGTGGTCGCCGGCGTGCGGATTCAGCGCGCACAGCGCCAGTCGCGCGTGCTCGATGCCATAGAGCTGTCGGAGTCCCTCTCGCGTTCGCGCCGCGGTGCTGGCGATGATGTCCGATGTCACTGCGTCGGAGACATCGCGCAACGCGAGATGCGTCGTCACCAATACCACCCGCAAGCGGTCGCTGGCGAGCATCATCGTTGTTTCGCATCCGGTCAGCGCGCCCAGCATCTCGGTGTGACCGGGATAGGGATAGCCGCCATCGGCAAGCGCTCGCTTGTCGACAGGCGCGGTCACAATTCCGGTAACCGAGCCATCCAGTGCCAGCGCCACGGCGCGTTCGATGGCCAGACCGGAGAGGCGACCAGCGAGCGCACGGTCAGCGAGTTCATCGCCGGAACCTTCCCATGCGCCAACTGCATCATTCACCTGACACATCGTGCCCGACGCACCGATCACGTACGGCTCGATGTCCTCGCCCTCGGTGAGCGACGACCACACGGACGGATCGCAGACGCCGCTGACCAACTCGGGCCCGATGCCGCGTGGATCGCCGAGCGTGATGGCCAGCCGCTGTACGCTCACAGGCGGACCCTCATCGTGCCGACGCTCCGGCGCGCGGGTTAGGGAAGTCGAATCGAAACGTATGTTTCCTTGCGCATGGAATCGAGCAGCCGACGAAGGCTGTACGCTTCCTGCATTTGGGTGCGCAGGTCGCGTCTCGCTTCCTCCAGAGACATCGGACCGGCCGGAGTCACGCGCGACAGCTTCAGCACGACCCACTTGCTGGAGCCCGACGCGGGGTCTTCGATGGAGAACGGCCCGACGAGCGTACCCTTCTCGGACGCTCCGATAGCCGCCCCATATGCTTCCGGCAGGTCAGTGGTGCGCACCTCGGGAATGATAGCGTCCTCGTTGCGCTCATCGTGATAGCGTGTGCGCAATGAGTCGAACGCGACCCCTCGCTCCCACATGGCGCGCGCAGAGTCGGCCACCGCGCGCGCGCGCGCCTCATCGGCCGAGTCCACGGCGGCGCGAATCAGAATGTGACGCGCCTTTACCTCTGCCGGCTGCACGCGATCGACGCGAATGAGGTGCCACCCGAATCGCGACTCCACCGGCGGGCTGACGACGCCGGGATTGATCATGAACATGACCCGGTCAAACTCGGGCACCATCACGCCGCGCCGATTCCATCCAAGGTCACCGCCCTGTGGCGCGGACGGATCCTGCGAAAACTGACGCGCGGCTTCCTCGAACGCCGTGGGTTTGTCACGCAGCGCGAGGTACAACGAGTCGATGAGTTTGCGTGCTCGGGCTCGCGAAGAATCACCGGCCGCCGTGGGCACGACAATCTGCTGGAAGCCAATCGTGGCCGGACGCTCCGGCAGATTGCCCGCATACTTTGCAAGCTCCTCGTTTACTTCTTTTTCGCTGACATTCACCGTGACATAACGACCGGCGCGGCGCAGTCCCGACATGTACCGCTCCTGCATCTGACGACGACGCAGGTCCTCGAGCTGCCGGACGCGATACTCCTCGGGCGTGCCGAAGCCTGCTTCGACGAGTGCGTCGCGATATGCCTGATCGGTTGGGAAGTTGGTGCGGATGCGGGAGATCTGCGCATCGGCCATGGACTGGATCTCGCCCTCGTCCACAAGGATCGTCGTGTCCGCTTTCGCTCGCTGCACGATCACTTCCATGTCGATGAGCTGTTCGAGCACCTCACGCATCAGAGCTGCGCGGCCAGCCGAATCGGGCGGCACCTGCACCTGCTGCGAAGCCAGCGCCGCCTCGATATCGGACATGAGGATCGCCGTCGTTCCGACCACCGCCGCGATACGATCGATGGGCAGCTCACCGGTGGGTGCCGACTGGGGACGCGCCTGCGTGGGCTCCTGCGCACTTGCGCTGGATAAGGGGGGCAGCACGAGCGCCAGCACAGTGGCCGCTGAAACGGATGCGTGCGTGACGCTCGCGCGGAAACGCGAGGTGCGGAAGCGTGCGACTGAACTCTCGACAAAGCGGAAGCTGATCATGACTCGAAGATACCCGTGAAGTTCGGCGCCGGGTCCGATCCGGCCGCCGGAAACGCATCAGGGACCGCCAACTGTGGCGGTCCCTGAGGTTGGTCACCTGCGAAGGCTAGTTGGATGGCGGCGGTATCATGGCAGCCGAATCCGGCATCGGCATCGGCATCGCAGCCGGTGGCGTAGCCCCGGTGGAATCAGCCGACGCACGCAGAGCCTTGGCCTTCTCCACGGCGCGCTCGATGCCCACGTCATTCAAGGCGAACTCGTACTTGTTCTGCATGGCGCGCGACACAGGGTACGCGACGTCAGCAAACTGCACCTCGTTTTTCACGAGCTTGTCGAAGTACGCGCTGACGCGACTGCCTGCAAGCGCCTCGCGTTCGGACGGCGTGCTGGCAGAATCGGACAGCGAGCCGGGCTCGACACCGATCGTAGTCCAGGCCATCGTCAAGTTGTTGCGGAAGGCCATGCGCAGATTGCTGAGCTCCGCCGTATCGACGGCGATCTTGGCGCTGTCCGCCTTCATGAGCAGCAGCTCGTTGCGAACAATCGTCTTGACAAAGCGGTCGGCAATGCTGTCCGGGGCGCTGATGAGCTGCGGACGGAGTTGCGCCTGCGGCGGGTACGCCGACACCCAGTCCGACAACCGCGATGCCGTAAGCTTGCCGCCCTTCCACTCGGCAACCGGCTTGTTGTCGCTGCGGAAACCGAGCGGATTGCGCGCAATGTCCTTGGCGATGCCGGCGGCGTTGTCCACGAGCTTCACGTTGGCAACCTGCTCCATCGTCGCGAGATACGTACTTTCGGCTTCGACGAGTCGGCGCTGATCTGCCATCTGCGCGACTTCACCGGCCACCTCGCTGTAGGGCTTGCGATAGATGACGTGAAAACCGAATGACGTGCGCACGACGGGGGAAATTTCGCCCGGCTCGAGTGCGAGCACGGCGGTTTCAAAGTCGGGAACCATCGCGCCGCGCGGAAAGACGCCGAGGTCACCACCGCGATCGCCGGCACCCGGCTCATCGCTGCGTGCCGCGAGACGGACAAAGTTCGCAGGCGTCGCGTCGGCGCGAATACCCTCGGCCTTGACACGCGCCGCTTCGACCGCTTCCGGAGTGGCATCGGGCGCGACCTGCACGAGAATATGACGCGCCGCCATCATGTCGCCCCGCCCGTAGCGCTGTTCAGCTGAGGTGGTGGTGTCAGTGCTCCACGTCGTGGAGACCTGCTCGTAGAGCCGCTTGACGCGACTGTTGTCGATGGCCGACCACAGGCCGGCATCCATCTCGACTTGCGACGAGAGCGTGTCTCCACGCGCGGCCGCCAGGCCAGCGAGCTGATAGTTCACCCACAGCTCGGCAACGCTGCGCGCGACCTCGGTCTCGAGCGGCGCCTGCGACGTGCTCAGCACTTCTGCGAGCTGATCGACGGTCAACTCCTGCGAACCGACCTTGGCAGCGGTGTCGACACTGACACCATTGCCACACGCCGCCGCCAACGCAGCCGCCGTAAACACGGCCATGGCAGGCACACGATACAATTTCATGAACTGAACTCCGAAGATCGGACGTTGGGCGGGATTGCCTGCACAAAACAGACAACCGCCCGTGGTGAGGAAAGGAACTGCATAATGGAACGGATCTACACGACCAGGGCGCGCAGCGCGCGAACCAGGCCGTCGAGCATCTCCGCGCCCCCGAGCCGGGTCAGCTTGAGCGCGAGAGGATTTGTGCGCCGCACATCCACCTGAAACTGCACGTCATGGAACGCGGCGGACAGTCCCTTGAGCCGCGGGACCGCATCGCTGCGAAAGTTAACACGGGCATCGGACCCTCGCACAAGCACCCCGTCCACTCCCAGCGCCGCTCCGAGCACGCGCAATAGCGTGCTTGCGAAAAGCGCCTCGGCAGCGGGCGGCAGTGGGCCAAAGCGGTCGCGGACTTCGGCACGTAGATCGTCGATCGACACCGCCGTACGACATCCCGTGAGGCGGCGATACACATCGAGCTTCGCGTCCTGTGCGGGAATGAAGTCATCTGGCAGGTATGCCGGCTGGTCGAGCGAGACGTCGGCCGGAACGAACGGGCGCGCTCCGTCTTCCTGCGAAAGCTGGCGTACCGTTTCGTCGAGCAGGCGCAGGTACAGGTCGAATCCGACCGCGTGCACGAAGCCCGACTGCTCCGCACCGAGCAGATTGCCGGCGCCGCGCAGTTCCATGTCCTTGAGCGCGACGCGATACCCGGAGCCCAGCTCCGTGTGGTGCTCGAGCACCTGCAGGCGGCGTTCCGCATCCTCGTCGATCTGGTCGGGGGCGATGAGATAGCAGTAGGCGCGGCGATGTGAACGGCCCACGCGGCCTCGCAACTGGTAGAGCTGCGCCAGGCCGAAGTGGTCGGCGCGATTGACGAACATGGTGTTCGCATTCGGCACGTCGAGTCCGCTCTCGACGATCAGCGTGGACACCAGGATATCCACGTCACCGGCGACGAAGCGCTTCATCACCGACTCGAGTTCGCGCTCCTTCATCTGCCCATGTCCGACGGCAATGCGTGCACGGGGCACCAGGCGCTGCAAGTGATCCGCGATGGCGATGATGGTCTCGATGCGATTGTGCACGAAAAACACCTGTCCACCGCGATCGAGCTCGCGCGAGATGCCCTCCTCGAGCAGTCCGTCGTCCCACGGCTCCACGAAGGTGAGCACGGGAGAACGGTCACGCGGCGGCGTCTGCATGAGCGTCATGTCGCGCAATCCCGCCAGCGACTGGTGCAACGTGCGCGGAATCGGCGTGGCAGTCAGTGTGAGTACATCCGTCTCGAGCTTGAGCTGCTTGAGTCGTTCCTTGTGCTTGACGCCGAAGCGGTGCTCTTCGTCGACGACAATCAGGCCGAGACTCGAGAAGGAAACGTCGGGGCTCAACAGGCGATGCGTGCCGATGACAATGTCGATCTTGCCGCTCTTGAGTTGATCGACGACCATGGCCTGCTCCTTCGCCGTCTGGAATCGCGACATGACTTCGACCTTGACGGGGAAATCGGCGAGGCGTTCGCTGAAGCTGCGTCCGTGCTGCTCGGCGAGAATTGTCGTCGGCACGAGCACCGCGACCTGCCGTCCGTTCTGCACGGCCTTGAACGCGGCGCGAATCGCGATTTCGGTCTTGCCGTAACCAACGTCACCCACGAGCAAACGGTCCATAGGGCGTTCGCCTTCCATGTCGCGCTTGACGTCGTCTGTGGCCTTCCGCTGGTCGGGCGTGTCTTCAAAAAGAAACGAGCTTTCGAGCTGACGCTGCCACGCACCGTCAGGTGAATGCGACGGCCGCGCCGCCACCTTGCGACGTGCATACAGCTCGAGCAGTTCCTGCGTCATCTCGAAGATGGCGGCGCGCGTCTTCTCACGTTGCTGCGCCCACTTCTTACCGCCCAATCGGTGCAAGCGCGGGGGCGGCATGTCGCCGCCCAGATCACTCGCGGAGCGATAGCGTTCGATCTGATCGATGCGATACAGCGGCACGTTCAGGCGATCGCCGCCTTCGTACTCAATGACCGCCGCTTCGATCGTCTGCTCGCGAAAGAACACGCGCTCAATGCCGCGATACAAACCGATGCCGTGTTCGAGATGCACGACGTAGTCGCCCGGCTTGAGCGCACCGATCGTATCGAGCGCGGCGCCCGTTCCGTACCGACGCGCGCGACGCAGACGTCGATCACGCCGGAAGATCTCGTGATCGGTGAGAATGCGCAGCTTGCCCGGCACCACGAAGCCGCCATCGAGCACGCCGATGGTCAGTGCCGCCGGCGTGGGGCCATCTTCGCCGAGCAGTTCATCGAGACGCTCGGACTGACCCGCGTTGTCGCACAAGATGACTGTTGGCAGTCCGTCGCGCACCAGGCGGCGCAGCACGCGCAGGTCTCGCGAGATGGATTCCGGCGCACTGATCGCAAAGCGAATGTCAGGCTCGATCGCGTCGACATCGCGTGTGGCGACGGCCGCGTCTTCGTCATCGCGCGTGCGGCGTTCGCTGCGGCGAACGAGCGCACCAGCCGCGGGTGCAAGCTTCACGTTCGCGAAACGCGAGAGCGCCGCGCCAATTTCCTGCGGACTGCGAAAGAGTGCATCACGCGGCGGCGCTTCTTCGCCGCGTCGTCGCGCCAATTCGATGTGATGTGCGCTCTCGTCCCACGTGCGCTGCAACTCAGGCTGCACGGCGCTGCCCGCCGGGATCACCACGATCGTGTCGGGTCCGAACAACTCCACGAGCGATACGCGCTCCGTGTCCACGTCGCTCGCGCGCACTCGCCCGTCCACCGGCAAGACCAGGGCGAACTCGGCCGGTCGCGTGGTGCGCTGCGTGTTCAGGTCGAAGTGACGCAATTCGATGACTTCGTCGCCCCAGAACTCGAGCCGCACCGGTTCGGCCATGCCGAAGCTGTAGATGTCGAAGATGCCGCCGCGCACGGAAAATTGCGCAACGTCTTCGACCATCGATTCTCGTTCGAAGCCAATCGATTCGAGATGCGCCGCCAGCTCCTCGGGTCGACGCACATCGCCTTTGCGCAGTTCGAGCCGCGCACCGCGCAATGCTGCGGGCAACGCAGTGCGCTCCAGCAGTGCGCGTGATGTCGTGAGCAGGATGCGCACCGCGCCCCGTCCGAGTCGTTCCAGCGTCTCGACTCGCTCACCGGCAACCTCCGCATGCGGCTCCACCTCGCCGAATCCTTCGCGCGGCGGGTACAGCGCGACAGGAATGTCGTCGACCAGCGTCTCGAGGTCGGCCAGCCACCGTTCCGCATCGGACAGCTGGTCGGTAACCACCACGAATGCACGGTGCGAAAGCTCGCGTGCAAGCGCCGCCACGAAGACGGCGTCGGAGGAACCGGCGAGTCCGCCCAGGCGAAGAGATCGTCCCGGCGACGGAAGTTGCGCGCGCACGTCGTGGTACGCCGGCAGGCCCGCCATCACGTCAATCAGTCGCGGCAGTCCCATGTTCAGCGACCGCGCAGCGCGCGCGCTGCAGTTGTGCTCACGCGCTGACGGTTGCCGACGTCGGTGCGGTGCGTGGTGACAGCAGGCCGCGCGCGACGAGCGCCTCGATCACGAGCGCAATGAATGCCACCAGCACGAGCGGCCATGCGATCGGCCGGCCACCCGTGCGACTGAACACCGCTTCGTTGATCTCGTTCGCTTCGTCGACCACCTGCACCGTGGTTCCGGCTACCCGCGACTGCCACACCGCTGCTCCCCACGCGTCCACCTCGGACTCTTCCAGTTCCGGATTTACGACCAGCGCACCAAGAGTGCGCGCACCCCGGCGAACAAGGTAAACACCTGACCGTCCCGGAACGGTCACTCGATTGCCGACTAGCGGTGTGATCGTACCGTCGGGTGACAGCAACTGGTCGGCGCCGGACGGCGTGGTGATCGTGTCGCCCGGGGCGGCCTCGATGAGCAGCCCGCCGCCGCCCAGCCGCTGACCGAGCAGGTCGCGA
>JBGTFN010000159.1:0-2181 GCA_041747275.1 Gemmatimonadaceae bacterium
GGTGCGTTCCCGGCGCGCACAGACACGGTCGCGGGAACTCGGCAACTGGCGAGTGTGGAGTCTGCGCCACGCGCATCGGCGCGAATCCATGCGCGCGGCGCCGCTGCATCGTGCAGCAGCAGCAACAAGGGCACGGAGGGATCGCCGAGCGTGACGAGGCATCGCGCGTCGCGCTGCCATAAAGAGTTGGCGAGCAACAGTGCCGCGGTCGCGATCGTGCCGCACGCGACAACGGTTACAGCAGCGTGCGAGGCGCCGGCTACGGCACCTGCCGACGAAAGACGCCGCGCCCAGCGCGCCTGATGCAGCAGCCATGCGAGGCCGATGCCAGCGAGCGACAACAGCACGCCAACCATAACGGGCGATATCGCCGCGGAACCAGCGCGCGCAGACGTGTGTGCAAGCGCCGCCACGGTCGCGCCGAGGAGCCATGCCGACACGAGATAGACGAGACGAGGCACACGACATGATGTGTGCGCCCGCTCAAACTCACTTCATCATTCGAATGCGCGCGGGGCCCTGCTAACTCGCCATCGGCAGCGGCTGGCGCGACACCCGTTCGTCCCGCACGAACGTTCCGGTGAACGTGCTGCCGGTGGTGCCGGTGAGTTCCACCTGATGATACGAGTTCACCAGCGACGGCTCACCGGGCACGAGCACGGTCTTCCAGTCGCGAGTGCGACCCATGAGCAGTTCGCCGTCACGTGCCACGCGCTCGAGCAGTACTTCGACACGATTGCCGAGCAGCGCAAGATTCTGTTCACGCGACTGCGAACGAACCGTGTGGATGAGTCGCTGCAGACGCGCGCCCGCAATGTCGTCGGGGATCATCTCCTCGACGGGCATGCGCGTGGCCGGCGTGCCGGGACGCGGCGAAAACTTGAACGTGAACGCCTCGCTGAACCCCGCGGCCGTCACGGCGGTGAGTGTCTCCTCGAAATCCTCGTCGCTCTCACCGGGAAAGCCCACGATCACGTCGGTGGTGACCACGAGATTCGGAATGGCTGAGCGAAGCCGGTCGACGCACCGCAGAAACTCTTCACGCGAGTATCGTCGCAACATGCGCTTGAGCACGCGCGTGGAACCGCTTTGCATGGGCAGGTGCACATGTTCGCAGACCGCCTGCACCTCGGCGTGCGCTTCGATCACGCGGTCCGAAAAGTCATTCGGATGCGGACTGGTGTAGCGCAACCGACGCACACCGTCCACCGCCCCAACCGCACGCAGCAGGTCGGCGAAATCGTGTGTGCCATCGTTGTACGAGTTGACGGTCTGGCCGAGCAATACGATCTCGCTGGTGCCCGTCTCGACCACCTGTCGCACTTCACGCACCACTTCGTGCAACTGCCGTGAGCGCTCCGAACCGCGCGTCTGCGGTACGATGCAATACGTGCAGCGATAGTCACAGCCGCGCTGAACCGGAATCCACGCCTTGACCGGATCCGTGCGGCGAGGCGTCACGTCTTCGTAGTGCTCTTCGAGGTCGAACGTGGTGAAGATGCCCCGCTCGCCGTTGCGCGCGTTGTCGATGAGTTGCGGCAGCGCGCGATAGCCGTCGGGACCGACCACCAACGATACGTGCCTAGCCTTCTCGAGCAGCTTGGGACCCAGCCGCTGCGCCATGCAGCCGGTCACACCCACGATCGAGTCGGCCTTCATGAAGCGCCGCAGCTCGCCGAGACGGCCGATGACACGCTGCTCGGCGTGATCGCGAATGGCGCACGTGTTCACCAAAATCACGTCCGCGCCATCAGGGGCTTCGACGGCATCGTACCCGTGCGCCGCGAGTGAGCCGTACATGAGTTCCGAATCGGCCACGTTCATCTGACAGCCGTACGTCTCGATGTACACGGTGGGGCGTGCTGTGTTGGACATGATTGCAAGATAGCGGCTTACGGGCGAATGGTCAGCGCCGCCGATAGTCCCCACGCATCCTCGCGTGCCTGATCGCCCTTCACCCGACGCTGCGATCGCTGAACTGCGAGATCGAGGACGGCGAACTCGCCCGCAAGCGGCACGCCCACGCCACCATGAATCGCGCGCTCCGACACGGGCAGGTCACGCAGCAGAAACGGCAAGTCGCGCTGACCGTAGCCAAGGCGCCACAGCAGCGGTGAGCGACGCAATGCACCGAGCGCGAACTCCCCGCCAGCCGACCAGTTGGTCGCGTCCTGCGCCTGC
>JBGTFN010000160.1:0-4672 GCA_041747275.1 Gemmatimonadaceae bacterium
TGGGTGCGACGGTGCGTGCCGATGCGAGCGCGCTCGCGCTCTGGGCACCGACAGCGCGTGCCGTGTCGGCGTGCCTGTATCCGGATGCTTCCGGCGACGCGGTGCGCGTGGCGGCCATGCAACGTGACGAGGTGACGGGCGTCTGGCGCACCCGAATCGATGGTGACGTTCGCGGACAGCCGTACCTGTATCTCGTGGACGTATTCGTGCCGGGAACCGGCGAGGTGCGCAACCGGGTGACGGATCCGTACAGCGTTGCACTCACGGCCAACTCGGCGCGCAGCGTGCTACTCGACCTGGCGGATCCGTCGGCTCAACCGGCGGACTGGGATACGTATCAGCGCCCGGCACCTCTCGCAGCAGCCACAGACCTGTCGGTGTATGAGTTGCATGTTCGCGACTTCTCGATCGGCGACACGACTGTACGCACCGACTGGCGCGGCAAATACCTCGCGTTTGCCGAGCAGAGTTCGGCGGGCATGCTACATCTGCGACTGCTGGGCGACGCGGGCATCACCGATGTGCATTTGCTCCCGGTGTTCGACCTCGCCACAGTCCCCGAACGTGGTTGCGTGACGCCGAACATTCCTGATGCGGCGCCGGACAGCGATGCGCAACAGGAAGCGATTGTGGCCGTCGCCTCCCGGGATTGCTTCAATTGGGGGTACGATCCGTTTCACTTCTCCGCGCCTGAGGGGAGTTTCGCACTCGCCCCCGACAACGCGGCCGCGCGCATCCGTGAGTTTCGCACCATGGTCATGGCCCTGCATGCAGCGGGACTGCGCGTGGGAATGGATGTGGTTTACAACCATACGAGCGCGTCCGGTCAGGATCCGCGTTCCGTGCTGGATCGCATCGTGCCGGGCTACTACCATCGTCTCGACGCGAGAGGGCAGGTCGAGCGATCCACCTGCTGTGATAACACGGCGACCGAGCACGCCATGATGGCCAAGCTGATGATCGAGTCGGCGGTGCTGTGGACCAGCGCGCATCACATCGATTCGTTCCGCTTCGATCTCATGGGGCATCAGCCGAAGGAAGCGATGCAACGCCTTCAACGGGCGGTGGATTCCGCCGCTGGCCAACGCGTCGCGCTGATTGGCGAAGGGTGGAACTTTGGCGAGGTTGCCGACGGTGCGCGCTTCGTGCAGGCGTCACAGCTTTCGCTCGGGGGCAGCGGGATTGCCACGTTCACTGACCGCTCGCGAGACGCGCTGCGCGGCGGAGGGTGCTGTGACAGCGGTGAAGCTCTGCTGCGCAACCAAGGGCTGCTCAACGGATTGCACTACGCGCCCAATGCGCTCAACGAGGGCGTGCAGCAAGTCGACGCGCTACGACGGGCCGCCGATATCGCGCGCATAGGACTCGCCGGCACACTGCGCGATGCCGTGCTCATTGGCGCTGATGGTGTGCAGCGTACGATGTCGGAGTATGACTACGCCGGCGGACCGGCCGGCTACGCGCAGGAACCAGCCGAGGTGGTCAACTACGTGGAGAATCACGACAACCTCACGCTCTTCGACATCAACGCCCTCCGGCTTCCTCGCGAGACTTCACGCGAGCAGCGCGCTCGCGCACAGGTGGTGGGCATCGCGTTCACCGCGTTCTCACAGGGTGTGGCCTACTACCACGCGGGTGTGGAGATCCTGCGCTCCAAGTCGCTCGACCGTGACAGCTATGATTCAGGCGACTGGTTCAATCGCCTCGACTTCACCTACACCGACAACGGGTTCGGCGCCGGATTGCCGCCGAGGAATCGAAACCTCGACGACTGGGCCCTGCTCGCACCAGTACTCGCCGACTCCGGAGTCGCGCCAAGACCGGAGCACATCAGGTGGACGCGCAACGCGGCGCTTGACCTGATGCGCATTCGTGCCAGTTCTACACTGTTCCGGCTGCGCACCGCGGCCGATGTGCGCGAACGCCTTCAGTTCCGCAACGTGGGACGCGCGCAGGATCCCACCGTGATGGCTGTGCATCTGGATGGTGCCGGTTACGCGGGCGCTGGCTATCGCGAAATCCTGTACTTCATCAACGTCTCACCTCAGGCGCGCACCCTGCAAATAGCCGAAGAAGCCAACAAGCCGTACGCGCTGCACCCGGTTCACCAGGCCCCCGAGGCTGCAGATCGCACGGCCCGCGAGGCGCGATACGAATCCACCTCCGGCAGCTTCACCGTGCCTGCGCGGACGGCAGTGGTATTCGTTGTGCCGTGAGATACCGGTCAGGAACGCACACTCGTGCGTTCCTGACCCCACTCCTACTTCGGCTCCAGTATCGCCGTAACCCGATCCGCGACATCGCTCCAGTGCGCACGCGCCGTCACATTGCCCGCCGACTGCGCACTCGCGCGCGCATCACGCTGAATCTCCCGCAACTGCATACGCGCCAGCGCCGGCAGGTCGCTCTGCATCAGTGACGGCGCCGTCACGAACGGAACGGGGCGCCCGCCGCCACCACCACCACCACCCCCACCGCCACCGCCACCCGCTCCAGGTGCTGCCGGCGGCGTCATCAACGCTTCGAGTCGCTGCAGATACACACGCTGCAGCTGACGACGGCTGGCATCGGGCTGCGCGCCGCTCCACATCGCACGTCGCAGATCCCCCATGTATTCGGTGAGCGGATACGCATTCGCTGCATCGTAGCGTTCCGCTTCACTCATGCGGCCCAGTCGCGCGGGATTGAGCAGTGACGACACGAGCCCCGCCTGACGCGTGGCCAGCACCGTGTTCGGACCAATGCGCTGGATGAGCGCGGGCGGCTGCAACCACGTGGGCGTGGCAAGCATGTGCTCGGAAAGGAACGCCAACGCCTCCTTCTGTCGCGCCCTCGGAATCACGCTGTACACCGGATCAGCCGACTCGCCCGTGCGCAGATTTACATGCACGCCGCCGATGACCGTCGCCACATGATTCATGTAGCCGGAGAATCGACCAACGGACTCTTCGTACACTTCCTGCAGCTCGGTGAAGTCTTCGCCGGGACTGGTCGTCCATGCGATGAGATTCGGAATCATGCGCTTGTAGTTGGCCACCGCATATCTGGTTGCCTTGACCGGATCGTCACCGAGATCTTCCGTCTGATTGCGCGGATCGCTGGCGCCCAACCGCTGCGCCACGAATCGATACGGAAAACGTCCGGTTTGATTCTGCAGCCAGCCGTGCAGCACGGCGCGCTCGGCCTCGGGCGTCGGCGCCGTCGTCAGGCGATAGCCCCAGTTGATCGCGAAGTCATCGAACGGTCCAAGGCGGCGAATGAAGTCCTTCGTCGCCAAGCCGTCTTCCGGCTGCGCAACGTAGTTCTGTCGAGCGTAGTCCATGATGGTCGCGCTCACCCCGAACTGTCGCGTGAAGCTTGGACTGCGCAGTGAGTCGACCGGGAACGAGGCAGACGCGATCATGTTGTGCTGCAAGCCGAGCGCGTGCCCGATCTCATGCGTGATCACCTGACGCATGGTTTCTCCCATCAGCTCTTCGGGAATATCGAGCGTGCGCGCGGCCGGGTTCGATGCGCCCGTTTCCATGATCAACATGTTGCGATACGAGCGCATGTGGTTGTGGTACCACGTGATCTCGCTGTTGATGATCTCGCCGGAACGTGGGTCGTGCGTGTGCGGACCCGTTGCATTGCGCGTGAGACTCGCCGCCCAGCGCACCATGCTGTAGCGCGCGTCATCCGGATCGAAATCGGGGTCTTCAGCCTTGGACGGCACCTCGCGCGCGAAGATTGCATTCTTGAATCCGGCCTTTTCAAATACTGCCTGCCAGTCTTCCACCCCCTGCTTCACATACGGCACCCAGCGCGTGGGGGTGGCCGGATCGATGTAGTACACGATCGGCTTCACAGGCTCGACGATCTCGCCGCGCGCATACGCTGCCGGATCTTTCGGCTCGAGACGCCAGCGCGTGATGAATGTCTCGGTTTCCGCCTTCGGCACATCGAGTCCGTAGTTGACACGATTCACCGAGAAGTAGCCGACACGCGCGTCGGCGTGGCGCGCACGCATGGGTACCTTGGGCAGCAGGACGATCGACTGACGCGTTTCCATCGTCACCGAGCCACCGTTCACATCGTCGGGCGGTGTGGCAGCGTCGAACGTCTGCACCTGTCGCACTTCGAGATTTGTCGGGAATGCACGCACACTTTCCACATAACTGCGCGCAGGATCGAAGCGGCGCACGCCATACGTGCGACGCTGGTTCGCATTCAGACCCGATGTCGCCGGATTGTCGGTCGCGAAGAAGTCCGTGACGTCAATGACGTACGCAGCGCTGTCGCGCGCATACGCGGCGATCGGAAACGCACCGAGAATGGCGGGATAATTGTTCTGCGCCACGGAGATCGCAATTGGAAGCGACGAGTCTGCGACCGCCGCAGTACTGATGCTCTTCATGAGCAGTCGGTCCGGTGTGCGATCCCAGCGCACGAGCCGTTCGTTGAGCGAGCTGCCGGCGCTCTGGAAGCCACCCGAGCCGGCCGGCACGCCGGACACGCGCGTCACCATGAGGAAGTCGCGACCGATCAGCGAATCAGGAACCTCGAACAGGATACGGTCATCGATGCGATGCACCGTGATGCCCCCGCGCTCGGTGCGCGCACCAGACGTGACGACCTGCGAGTACGGTCGCGGCCCCCGGCGTGCAGCGCCCGTCTGACCGGCGCCCGGCTG
>JBGTFN010000161.1:0-2757 GCA_041747275.1 Gemmatimonadaceae bacterium
GCTGGTCGTGCTGGCGCTGGGCGTGCTTGCCGGATTGGGAAACCGCACGCTCGTCAGCGGCATCACGGCGATCGTGGTGCTTGCACTGGCCGAAAAGTCACGCGTGCAGCACTGGCTCACGCGAGTGGACGAACGTGAAATGCGTGCCGCGCTGCTGTTTGCCGTGCTCGCACTCGTGGTGCTGCCGCTGCTTCCCGACGGCCGATACGGCCCGTACGAGAGCATACGTCCGCGCGAACTGTGGATCGTGGTGCTGTTGTTCTCCGGCCTGAACTTCGCCGGCTATGTCGCGCGTCAGGTGGTGGGCACGGAGCGCGGCTACGGTGTGACCGGTCTTCTCGGCGGACTGGTTTCAAGCACGGCGGTAACACTGCATTTCAGCCGGAAGAGCAAGGTCGAACCGGAGTTCGCTGAGCCGCTCGGCCTCGGGGTAGTTGCCGCGTGCACGGTGCTCGTGCCACGCGTCATCATCGTCGCGTCGCTGCTCGAACCGAATGTCGGCGGACGGGTGATTCCGTTTCTCGCACCACCGTTCTTTGTGGGGGCGGGCTTTGTTGCACTTGTGCTATGGCGGGCTCGGCGAGAGCGGAGTGATGCCGAGAGCTCCGGTGAGCACGCAACGGCCGCGAGCGATGCGGGACGAAATCCGCTCGGCCTATGGCAGTCAGTGCAGATGGCGATCGCGTTTCAGGCTGTGCTGCTCGGGCTTGCCTGGATGCAGAACACCGTCGGCACACCCGGTGTGCTCATGACGGCGTTCGTGCTGGGATTGACCGATGTGGACGCACTTACACTTTCCATGAGCCGCATGGGCGCAGATGCGGCGCTCCGGCAGCTTGCGGCCACCGCAATTGCCGTAGGCGTGCTGGCCAACACGCTGCTCAAGCTGACGCTCACCATTTCGCTCGGCTCCAGCGCGTTCCAGCGACGCGCGAGCATCGGACTGGCGGCACTGGCGATGGCGAGCGCCGTGGGGCTGGCGCTCGGCGCGTGGATGCGGGAAACTTGAACTCGCATTGCCTGCTCGCCGACTTTCGCGCAACTCCGCGCCGTTGTCTCAACCATCGCGACTTCTGAACTGCGTGTCCCCCTCCAACCAGACGCCCGACGCAGGGCTCAGCCGCTCCGAACGCGTAGCGCGACTCGCGCTCGATGCCACGGGCAGCCTTGGGTACGAATGGCATGTGGCTGCTGGCACGGTGGAGTGGTTTGGCGACATCGAACACGCGCTTGGCCTCGAACCCGGCAGCCTGCCGCGCACGCTGTCCGGCTGGCAAGCCGTGATTCACGAAGACGATCATGATCGCGTGATGACGACGGTGATGGCCGCCATAGAGGCGCGCGAACGGTTCGACGTGTCGTATCGCGTACGGCGCGCCGATGGACAGGTGTGTCACTGGCGCGATCGCGGGCGGCCGCTCGACGACGAAGGCCAGGAACCAAGCAGCCGCATTGACGATGCGTCGCTGGTAATCGTGGGCGCCTGTTCGGACGTCACCGGTCAGCAGCACGCTGAGGACCAGCTCAGGCAATCTCAGAAACTCGAGGCCGTTGGCTTGCTGGCGGGCGGCATCGCGCACGACTTCAACAATCTGCTGAGCGTGATTCAGGGATACGGGGAGTTGCTGCGCGACGAGTTCGCTGAAGACGACGACGGCGCCGAACTCGTGGATGAGGTGCTGCATGCGGTGCGACGCGCGAGTTCGCTCACACGACAGTTGCTCACGTTCAGCCGACGGCAGGTGCTGCAGTCGCGGGTGCTCGACGTGCGCACCGTACTCACGGAAATGACCGGACTGCTTCAGCGGGTGATCGGTGAGGACCTGCGCCTCATATTGCACGCCGGCGACGACACGCCATTGGTGTTCGCCGATCAGGGGCAGCTTGAGCAGGTGATCATGAATCTCGCCGTCAATGCGCGCGACGCGATGGCGCGCGGTGGCGAATTGCATCTGCGAACCGGCCGCACAAGCGACGGCTGGGCGGTTGTCGAAGTGCGCGATACAGGCGTGGGCATCTCGGCCGACGTGCAGCAACGCATGTTCGAGCCGTTCTTCACCACCAAACCCTCGGGACGCGGCACAGGGCTCGGCCTGTCCACCGTGCACGGCATCGTACACCAGAGCGGCGGACGCATTTCGGTGCAGAGTGCGCCCGGTGCCGGCACGACATTCCGCGTGGAGCTGCCGCCAGTCAGCGGAGAGACCGCGCCGGTGAAGTCGACAACGCCGCTCAGCTCGCAGACCATTCGTGGCCAGCTCATCCTGCTGGTGGAAGACGAACCGATCGTCGCCGCGCTGATTCGGCGTCTGCTGCGTGATCTTGGCTACGACGTGCTCCTGGCCAACTCCGTGCCTGAGGCGACGAGCGTGCTGCGCGACAGTGCTCGCAGGCCAGACCTTGTCATCACGGACATGATCATGCCCGGCGGTTCTGGTCGCGACCTGGCCGACCAGCTCGCGGTCTCGCATCCGGGCATTCCGGTCCTCTTCATGTCGGGCTACACGTCAGACATGCTCGACCGGCACGGAGGCGGCGTCAGTCCGCACATGGCATTCCTCGAAAAACCATTCACGCTCGAAACGCTAGCGCGTGCCGTGCGGGACGCGATGTAACACGCGCACGGCTGACGTGATGGGCGTCGATGGCGCCACGAGCGTGGCAATGCGCGCATTGCGCAACACGCGCGTGGCCACGGAGCCGACGAGCAGTCGCTCCAGCACACCGTGCCGTAGCGGCCGAACAGGCGATCGAGCG
>JBGTFN010000162.1:0-3629 GCA_041747275.1 Gemmatimonadaceae bacterium
CGCACCGACATCACCAGCTGCGAACGGCCCGGCGCACGCACACGCACAGTGAGCGGCATGCCGCGCGGCATCTCTTCCGGCAACGCGTCGAACGTCATCGCCGGCAGCAAGAGGCCGCGCCACGCATCGATGGGATGCAGCATCGCTGCCACACCATCATTCACACGAAACACCGCGATCATGAGCAGTGCGCTCGCCACGATCGCCGCCAGGCTTCCCGTCGCCACACGCCGCGACAGATCCCGCCGACGCTTCGGCATGAGTACCGCGTCGCGGCCGAGCAGTCGTTCCACATCGGCCGCTGCACGTGCGCCCAGCGCACCGTCACCCGCGACTTCGATGGCACCGCGCAGCGCACCGGGGCGCAATCCCCGCTCCTGCTCGATGCCATGCGCCACATCACTCACGCTCGTAGGCGCCGTCACCCGCGTGCCCGTCAGCCGATACGCGATCACCGCCGCACCGATGATCACGCTCCAAACCGCAAATGGCACAATGCGCGACCAGGTCAGCCAGCGACCGTCACCGAGCAGCCACGCGCCGACCGTGAGCACTGCCAACACTACCGCCGCCGCTGCAAAGCCCTGCGTGAGTCGCTTGCGCGACAACATCGCCTGGGCCTCATTCGACACACGCTGCAGCAACGGGCGTTCTCCCATCGGACTCATTGCGTCACCCGGCTGGTCACCGCGTACATGAAGAGATTGACGCCCATGCGCAGCGCGCGTTCATGCAGCTCCGGCGGATCACCGGGATGCGTCCCGATGTCTTCCCAACCGTTACCGAGATCGCTCGACACCGTGTAGTAGAGCGCCAATCGATTGCCGATGAAGATGCCGAGTCCCTTCGCCGGCGCGCCGTCATGCTCGTGCACCTTGGGCAACCCTTCGGGAAACGCGTACACGAGGTTGTAGATCGGGTGCGTCGCGGGCACCTCCACGAGCGGACGGTCCGGAAATACACGCGCGATTTCCCTGCGAAAGCTTTCGTCGAGTCCGTAGTTGTCGTCGACGTGAACAAAGCCGCCCTGCGTGAGATACTCGCGCAGCGCCGCAATCTCGTCGTCGTTCAGGCTGATCTCACCGTGACCTGTGGCGTGCACGAACGGATATTGAAACAGCGCCGGATCGGTGAGTCGAACGCGCCCCTCGGTGCGTTCGATCGGCAACTGCGTGCGCTCCGCGATGGCCGCGATCAGGTTGGGCAGGCTCGACGGATTGGCATACCAGTCACCGCCACCATCGTACTGCAAACGCGCGATCGCGAGACGCGATGGCTCCGGCTCGCGCACAACTTCTCGTTCGGCACCGTCACCGCTGCGCGCGCCCAGCAGCAGCGCCGCCGTCAGCGCGAGCGCGAGGGGCGAAGCACCACGAAAACGGAAGCGACGATCACGCGAAGTCAGGCGATTCATGGGCCAGCCGGTAGGCAAGATTGCGGGGCGCAGCGTGCTGCTCCATCAGCGTCGTCATGACCGCGCGCGGAGCCAGTCCATCGGCCGCCAACTGACGGGCGGCATCACGCAGGGAATCTTCGGTGGGAGCTTGTTCAGGAGGCGCTGCGGCAAGCACGATCACAATCTCGCCGCGAGGCGCCGCGTCGCTGTAGTACGCAGCGAGTGACGCGAGCGTTCCGCGGCGAAACTCCTCGAAGCGCTTGGTCAGTTCGCGCGCCACAACAACCGGGCGTTCGCCACCGGCCACCTCGGCGAGGTCGCGCAATGTGTCCGCCACTCGTCCCGGTGCTTCATAGAGCACGACCGAATGAGGCGCACCGCTCGCCCAACGGATCATCTCCGCCCGGTCGCGACCCTTTCGTGGCAGGAAGCCAAGAATCGTACTCGGATGGGCCGGCAAGCCGGAGCCCACGAGGGCCGCCAGCGCAGCCGACGCCCCGGGCACCGGCACGATACGGATCCCCGCCTCGCTCACCGCGTGCACAAGTCGCTCGCCCGGATCGGAGACCAATGGTGTACCGGCATCACTGATCAACGCGAGTGCGGCGCCTTCCCGCAACTGCGCGAGGACCAACGGCACCGTACGCGCTTCATTGTGCTCGTGCAGTGCGACCGTCGGCGTGCGAACGCCGTACCGCGCCAGCAGCGTGTGAGCGTGGCGGGTGTCTTCACACAGCACACGATCCACCGCCTGCAGCACTTGCAGCGCCCGCAATGAAATATCCCCGAGATGGCCGATGGGCGTGCTCACCACATAGAGCACGCCCGGTTCGACCGCCTCGGGGAACAGCCGGGCCGCCGCCTCCGCCGCATCGAACGCGGCGGTGTCGGTGCCCGGCTCGTCAACCACGCGCGTCAGTCAGCGTGCTGCGCGAACTTGGCTTCGAGCGCAGCCTTGGGCACGGCGCCCACTACCTGATCCACCAACTTGCCACCCTTGAAGAACAGGATCGTCGGGATGGACCGCACGTTGAACTTCATCGCGGTCATCTGGTTCGAATCGACGTCGAGCTTCGCAACCTTGACCTTTCCGTCATAATCGGTCGCCAACTGCTCCACGATCGGGGCGATCATGCGGCACGGTGCGCACCATGTGGCCCAGAAATCAACCATCGCGAGGCCATCATGCCCCTCGATTTCCGTGGCGAAGTCCTGATCGGTTACCGCTTGTGCATTGGCCATCGTGTGCTCCGTTGAATGGGGCGCCGCCTGCAGGCGGCCGCTCTCAGCTGAACTCAGTATTAGAATTGCATCGACTTACTCACGACGACTTCGCCATGACCGAACCGATCCCTCGCGGCACCCGTATTGCCCACATCGGCATTGCCGTGCAAGCCCTTGATGCGCTTGTGCCGTTTTACCGCGATATCCTCGGACTGCCCGAGGTCCCGCTCGACGACGCCGATGGCGCCGCGATTGCAGGACTCGCTGCCGGCGAGTCGTTGGTGGAACTGCTGGAAGCCCGGACCGACGACTCACCCATTGGCAGGTTCGTCGCCAAACGCGGACCGGGAATCCACCATGTATGCTTTGCCGTGGACAATCTCGACGCGACCCTCGAGAAGTGCCGTACCGCGGGTGTGCGACTCATCGACGAGACACCGCGACTGGGGGCCGAAGGAAAGCGCATTGCTTTCCTCCATCCGTCTGCCACCGGTGGCGTGCTCATCGAATTATCTGAATACTAGCTACAGGTCCAACCAGAGCCAGCGCTCGGGATCCCGAAGGACCTATCCGCTCAGGGGCCAGATCGTTCCCTGAGTGAACCGAGCGGCGCGTCAGGTGCAGAACTCGCGCAGCGGCTCCATATCCACGATCTCCACGAACCACCGATTCTCGGGCCCCAGAATGGTCGTGAACGACGTGACTGCCTCAGCGGTCTTGGAACGCAGGCGCACGCGGAAATCCTGCTTGCCACCGGCGACCAGCCGCGGGCGGTCTTCGGCAAAGCCCCACGCCTCGTGATCAAGTTTGCACTGAATGATGATCAGCCGTTTCTCGAGCTGCTCCCGGTCCATCTGCTCCCGGGCCGGCCCGCGTGACGTGCCCCAGACGGCCGACATGGTCTGCAGATCCTGCGCCTTGACGGCGCGCATGAAGATTTCCACGGACTGTTGCGCCGACGCGGCGCCGGCTGTTGCCCCCGTAAGCGGCGCTGGGGCCTTCGCCGGAC
>JBGTFN010000163.1:0-3902 GCA_041747275.1 Gemmatimonadaceae bacterium
TGCGGCCCACAGCGTTGCAGGTCGTGATCGGCTTCTGCGTCAACTTCTTCGACACGCTCGGCATCGGTTCGCTGGCCACCACGACTACCACCTTCAAGGCACTGCGCATGGTGCCCGACGAGCGACTGCCCGGCACGATGATCGTGGGCCTCACGCTGCCGGTTGTCGCGCAGGCCCTGATCTTCATCTCCGCGATCGAGATCGACACCACTCTGCTCGTGTCGATGATCGGCACCGCACTGGCTGGCGGCTTTCTCGGTGCCGGCGTCGTATCGCGTCTGCCGCGTCGACCGATTCAGCTCGGCATGGGCACGGCGCTGCTGCTCGCCGCGGTGTTCATGACCGTGGCGCAGCTCAAACGCATGCCGGTGGGAGGCACCGCGCTTTCGCTCGATGGCGGCGTGCTGTGGCTGGCGCTCGGCGTGAACTTCGTGCTCGGTGCGCTCATCATGCTGGGCGTGGGGAACTACGGCCCGACATTCGTGCTGCTCAGCGCACTCGGCATGGATCCACGCGCCGCATTCCCGATCATGATGGGCAGCGGCGCCTTCGCAGCGCTGCTCGGTTGCCTGGCGTTTGTGAAGCGGCGCAATCAGGTGACGCAGCCGGCTCTTGGGCTGACGCTTGGCGGCATTCCTGGCGTCATTGTCGCGGCGCTGTTGGTGACGTCCATGCCCATCAACCTGCTTCGTTGGCTGGTGATCGTCGTGGTGGTGTACGCGGCAATCACAATGCTCAAACCGGCGCCGCGAGTCATTCCCGCAGCCGTGGCAAGGCTCCCCGAGCCACAACAGCAGTAGCGGAAGCCCGTTCTGTCGCGCACGCCCGTGTGCTTGCAGAGAGCCGATGAGCTGCCGCATACTTTCAAACGAGTGCGGGAGCCCGGCTGTTCAACCGAACACCGTCTCATCTTTGGACCATGACCGAAAAACAATACAAGCTGATTGGCCCAGACGGACAGGAAGTGTTTACTGCGGTACCGGGCACTCTTGGCGGGAACCGCCGGCGGAAAATCTATGGGCGCCTCGACTGCCGGAGCGCGATCGGCTCGCTGCCTACGGGATATGCGAAGCATCGGGTCTTCTTCGCGGACGAGGCGACCGCCATCGCAGCCGGCTACCGACCGTGTGGCACATGCATGCAGGCGGAGTACGGCACGTGGGTTGAGGAAGCCATGCGCTCGGGGCGACTCTAGCGGTGGATGCTAAAGACGTTGTGCTACCGGAACCGGACTCCATGCCGCACGACGTCCAGTACTCTCGCATGCGCAGCCGCTGGCGTTGCCTGTCCTTGATCGCGCTCGGCGTGATCTTTCCCGCACACGCATTCGCGCAGACGACGTCGCCTACGCTCCCCACTTCGCTCCCGACTTCGCTCCCCACTACGCTCGACATGACCACGTGGTCCGTCGTGGCCGTGGACCCCGCCTCGGGCGACGTGGGTGTGGCCGTATCGTCCTGTGTGGAGACGTTCGGTGACGGCGTCGCCGCACTCGTGCCTGGGAAGGGCGCTGCAGCGACGCAGGCGGGCTTTGACCTCCGCAATCGCAACCGCGTGTTCGAGGGGCTCAAGGACGGGCTCACTGCGCAGCAGATCATAGACCGCGTCACAGACTCCGCGTGGGATGCGCAGACGGACCGGCGGCAGTACGGCGTGGTGACCATGGCCGATGGTTTCGTGCAGGTGTCGGGCTTCACCACATCCGTTCGGCAGGGCATGACCACAGCGGACAGCGGGCCGCCCCGCTACGCCGGCGTACTGGCGGACGCGAGCCGAGGGGTGAGCGCGCAGGGCAATACGCTGGCTGGACCGGACGTGGTGCAGGGGCCGCTCGATGCCTATCGCCGCGATGACCCGGCAGGCTTCAACTCACTGCCGGACCGTCTCATGCGCGCCATCGAGGCGGGCTCCATTGCAGGGGGCGACGTGCGCTGCAACAAGGACAACATCCGCCAGACCACCTCCATGGCCGTGATTCTGGTGGCCCGTGGCGGCGACGCCCCCTACGCCACCGAGAACATTGGCGTGACGGACGCGGGCACGACCAAGGCACCGTGGCTGGCGCTGTCAGTGCACACAACGCGGTTCGCGGAGAACCCGCTCCTGGAGCTGCGCCGCCGATACGATGTGTGGCGGCGGACGGTGGAGCTCAGGAACGTTCCGTAGCCTGTTGGGGTGGCCGTCAAGCGGTCCGCTGAGCGCGTCGTGTCACGAGCAGCCCACCCAGTGCGGCGACCAGCATGACCATGGCGTTCGGCTCCGGAACGGGCGTGCCGGGCGTGGTCGGTCCACCAGTTCCCCGTCCGACATTGAACTGCACGGAGTACGCGCGGTCCTGCGGCGAAGAGGCGAACACATCGTAGGAACCGCCCACCGTTGGCGCCGCTACATTGACGTCGGTGAAGGCAAACTGGATCCCGTCTCCGTCAAACACGCTGTAGTGAAACGCCCCGAAACCGGTGTTGAGCCAGGCGAACCGCATGCCTGCACCCAGGACGTCAGTGCCAGCCGTCAGGCCAAAATCATAGGTATTCATTCCATCCAGCACGGTGCGCGACGAGCCGACGCCCACCACACTGAAGCTGGCGTCGCCAATGGCGCTCATGGAAACGATGAGCGGGACGAACTCGCGGCCGACGTTCGACTGGCCGGTCTGCAGACCTGGCAGCAGGCTCCCGCCAAACGCCGATACACTCAGCAGCTGCCCCCCGTAGAGCCCAACGGGTACGTCGTGGCCGGACACGAGAATGAAGCCAGTGAACTGGTCGAGCGCCGTGCGCTGGATTACGGCATCCCCGATGGCCGTTTGGGCAACGGCCGGGCTCGAGACGAGTGTGCCGAGCAGGAGCAGACGGGCGGCGGTCCGCACCGCGATGGATTGAAGGCGTGGCATGTGCAACCTCTACAGAATGTGAACGGCAGGGCATCGCCCGCTCAGGCGCGGGCGCTACGGAGACAGCAGAAGACGCGCAGTCCACACGCAAAAGCTGCCATCTTCCTCACCCGTCGTCCGCGGGTCACATTCTCGCCATGGACCTCAATGACCACTCGGAGGACGCCCTCGAGGCCACGGGAGAGATCACCGACTGGCTGCTGGCCTGGCGTCGCGGACAGGTGGAATCGGCCGAACGACTGATGCCACCGGTCGCCAGTGCCCTGCGCGAACTTGCCGCCCGGCACATGCGGCGCGAAACGGATGGACACACGCTCACGCCCACGGCGCTTGTGAACGAAGCCTGGCTGCGGTTGGCGGAGCAGCAGCAGGTGGAGTTCCGGGATCGCGCTCATTTTCTGGCGGTGGCGTCACGAGTGATGCGGCGCGTGCTCGTGGACTACGCTCGGCGAACGCAAGCACTGAAGCGCATGCCGATTGGCGTGCGGCTGGACACTTTCGTCCCCGGTGCGGCGGAAGACTGGGCGTTCACCCTGCTGGCTATTGATCGGGCGATGGAGCAGCTCGCCCAGGTGGACGCGCGACTCGCTCGCGTCGTGGACTGTCGTTTCTTCGCCGGGCTCACCGAGGAGGAGACGGCGCAGACGCTGGACATCAGCGAAAGAACGGTGCATCGGGACTGGCTGCGCGCGCGGGCGTGGCTGGAGCTGGCGCTCCGTGACTAGTCGATCAGGCGGGCCGGAACACCCCGACGAATCTTTCGACGACGCCCGGTCAGTGTCTCCCGCGCCGCCGAAGCGACTACCGGAACGACTACCGGAACGTGACGTCGCACGGTGGCGCGAGGCCTCCCGACTGGTCGATGCTGCGCTCGAGCTCGCCTCGCCGCATAGAGTCGCGCATATCACGCAGGCCGCCGGCGAGGACGCCGAGCTGCTGCGGATGGCGCTGCGGTGGCTGGCCGCCATTGATGCACCAGCGTCACTGCTCGACACTGCGCGCGTGGAGG
>JBGTFN010000164.1:0-8513 GCA_041747275.1 Gemmatimonadaceae bacterium
CGGCGCGGCCACGGAGCTCGCGTCGGCGCTCGGGCGCGGTGCGTTCGGACTATCGGTACTCGAGTACGAGGAGGGACTGGCGGTGGTGGCTTCCGTCTCCGCAGACGCATTTCTGCTCGTGCTGGTGCGCCGCGAGGCAAATCTCGCTCAACTGCTCTTCGACCTGCGTCGGCATCGTCCGCAGATCGCGGCACTCATCTGAGCGGCGTCATCCCCCTCCAGCCGATGTCTTCAGCCACACCTGTACTCGTCGTCGACGACGAGCCACACATCGGGCGCATCATAAAGACGAGACTCGAGCAAGGACCGTTCGACGTCACACTCGCCGAGTCGGGCAATGCGGCGCTCGATGCTCTCGCGCAGCAGCCCGACACGCAACTTCTCATCCTCGACCTCATGCTGCCCGGCATGAGCGGACTTGATGTGTTGCGCACCGTTCGGCAGGATCCCCGCTGGCTGTCGTTGCCCTGTCTCATTCTCACGGCCGCCGGTCAGGACGCGCAGTACCGCGAAGCGGACGCCCTTGGAGTCGCCGAGTTCATGACCAAGCCCTTCAGTCCGCGCCGACTGTTCGCGCGTGCCCTGTCGCTGACCGGTCTCGCCGATCCCGAGACCCGCGACGATCACGAGGCGTCGTCGTGAGCGTGTGGTGTGTGGTGCTCGCCGGTGGTGTCGGTTCTCGCTTCTGGCCCGTTTCGACCCCTGCGAGGCCCAAGCAACTGCTCCCGCTTGTCTCGGAGACGCCGATGTTGCGCGATACGCTCGACCGGTTGGCGCCGATCGCTTCGCCGGCGAATACGCTTGTCTTGACCAACGCGTCGCTGGCGGAAGCGGTGCGCGAGTCTGCGCCGCAACTGCCGACCGAGAACGTGATTCCCGAGCCGCGGCCAGCCGGCACCTGTGCGGCGCTCGCGTGGGCCGCATCGGAGATTGCGAGGCGCGACGGCCCTGACGCAGTGATGGTCTGTGTGCACGCGGACTGGGCAATCGGTGACGTGCGTGGATTCCGCGAGACGCTTGCGTTTGCCGCACATGTCGCCGCGCGAGAGCACGCGCTCGTAACCGTGGGCATCGTGCCGAGCCGCCCCGATCCGGGTTTCGGCTACATCCAGCCGGGTGTTGAGCGCTCCGACAATGTTCGCACGGTAGCTCGCTTCGTGGAAAAACCCGATCGCGCCAAGGCTGCCGCGATGGTAGAAGCAGGCTACCTCTGGAACTCCGGCATCTTTGCCTGGCGGGTGGGGGATCTGCTCGACGAGATTCGCGCACTCACGCCGGAAGTCGCGCCGGCACTCGCCGCGCACGCACATGACCGGGATGCATTCTTCGCCACCGTGCAATCGGTCGCGATCGATGTCGGGGTGCTCGAACGCAGTGCGCGCGTGCTCGTAGTGGCTGGTGATTTTGGATGGGACGATGTCGGCACATGGGCTGCGCTGCACCGCGTGCGCGCGCACGATGCCACGGGCAACGCATCGCTTGGCCGCACCCACGTGCTCGACGCACACGACAATGTGGTGCATACGGAAGGCACGCCCGTTGTATTGTACGGAGTCTCCGACTTGGTCGTGGTGGTGCGTGACAGCGTGGTGCTTGTGACAACGCGCGATCGCGCGGCCGACCTCAAGTCACTGCTCGATTCATTGCCGCCCGACCTCCGGGATCAGTAGTCTGCATATGGCGCGCTCCGACCTGTTCGTGTGCTATGATGACGCCACGGCTCGCACCTTCGAGCCGTTTGCACTGAGCCGTCCATGGAGCGAGATGCGCATCGGAGCGCTACTTGTGCGGGAGCGCTGGGCGCATGTGACGCGCGGCGCAGCCTCTGGTTTCCTCGCCGGTCCCGCGATGCGCGATTTTCACGAGGAGGGTGTGCCAACCGCGTGCGCCGACGTCATTCCGGCGGGCACACTCGTCGCGAACAGTCGGTTCGCGGTATCGCTGGACGCCACGCTGACTGCGGCCGCGGTGCATCGTCATGGACGTCGTGTCGCAGCTGTGCGGTTGACGCACGACCTTCCCGCCGCCGAGTTCAGCGATGGCTCGCTTGCACTCGACGCGTTGGCGGAGATGCACTCGGGAGACGACGCCGAGCACATCGACGGCGTGTGGTGCGACGAAGTGTGGGATGTGGTGCGCCACCTTTCCTCGCTGCTCGCGCGAGATATCCCGGTGCTCGCGCGCACGCTCAGCTGCACGACGCTCGCCTCGAGCGATTCCGCCGGGCTCGAGCTCGGCGAGCACGATGTGTGGATCGAAGATGGTGCGTCGATCGAGCCATATACGGTGTTTGACACCAGCAGCGGTCCGGTGCTGCTGCGCAGTGGCGCACGCGTTCAGGCATTCGCTCGCGTCTCGGGTCCGTGTTATGTGGGGCGCGATACGATCATCTCCGGAAGTCGTGTGGGCGGCAGCGCGCTCGGCGATGGCTGCAAGGTCAACGGCGAAGTGAGCGCCAGCGTGTTTGTCGGGCTCGCGAACAAGGGACACGACGGATTCGTCGGACACTCCGTGCTTGGCCGGTGGGTGAACCTCGGCGCGGGCACAACCACGAGCAATCTCAAGAACACCTACGGTACCGTCTCGTTATGGACACCCGCTGGCGTTCGCGATACCGGGCTGCAGTTTCTGGGCACCCTGTTCGGTGATCACGTGAAGACCGGCATCGGTTTGCGACTCACCACAGGTTGCCTGATTGGTGCCGGTGCGAATGTGGTGGACCAGATGCCGCCCAAGGTGGTCGCTCCGTTCGCCTGGGGCGGCGGCGCACCCTACAGGGTATACGACGCCGAGAAGTTTGTCGCGACGGCGGAGCGCGCGATGGCGCGGCGTCATGTCGCGCTTGACGACGGCATGCGGCGGCATCTGCGTGAAGTACATGCGCGTCGTTGGACGACCGGCTAGCACGCCATGCGCGTGAGTGTACTCGGATCCGGCAGTCGCGGAAATGCGATCCTCATCGAGGCCGGTGCGACACGGGTGCTCGTGGATGTCGGCTTCGGCGTGCGCGCACTCGCCAGGCGACTTGCCGCCGTGGGCTGTGCGCCGGAATCGATCACCGGCGTGGTGCTGACGCATGAGCACGTAGATCATGCGCAGGGTGCTCTGGCCGCCTGCGCGAAGTGGCAGTGGCCGCTCTATGCGACGGCGGGAACGCTCAGCCGATTGCCCGCACCGCTGGTGCCAGTGCGCGCACTCACGCATGGACACCCGTGGTCGGTCGGCGACCTGCATGGCGCGTCATTCGCGGTGCCGCACGACGCGTTGGATTGCGCCGCGCTGGTGTTCGAGCATGCGGTGACGGGACAGCGCATCGGCATTGCCCTTGATCTGGGACACGTGCCGGCGGCGCTGCCGGCGGCATTCTGCGCGCTGGACCTGCTGGTGATCGAGTCGAATCATGACCGTCAGCAGCTGCTTGCCGGACCGTATCCCTGGCCTCTCAAACAGCGAATTCTGGGCGCGTTCGGTCATCTTTCGAACTCTGAAACGGCAGAGCTCGTTGCGGCGTGCGCGCATCGCGGCCTGCGCGCGGTCATCCTCGCCCACCTGAGCGAGACCAACAATTCGCCTGAGCGGGCCGTAAATGCAGTGCGGTCCGCACTGCTCCGACGCGGGAGTGTTGCCTCGAGTGCGCGTGCGCATACGTACGCGGCGACGCAGCGCACGCCACTGGGTCCGGTCGCGTGTCGCGCCGGCCCGTCAGCGCGCGTCGGACAGCTCGAGTTCTCTCTCTGAGTTTTCGCTTCTTTTTCGCGGGAACCGGTACCCACCGGTCGCGTATAGTGACAGGTTACGCCAACCGCTTTTTGCTCAGGAGCATACTGCATGATCGATACGAGCACCGTGTCCATTCCACCGCGTCGCAAACGAAGCGGCGGCAGTGGCTCGGCACCTCCCCCGTCGTCCAACCAGTCGTCTACCGGTGGTACGGGCACACCACCTGCCACTGATCGCTCCACGCCACCGTTCTCGGAGAGCTGGCGCTACGACCTGCCCGCCTCGATAGTCGTGCTGCTCGTGGCGCTTCCGCTGTGTCTGGGCATCGCGCTCGCGTCGGGCGCGCCGCTGTCGTCGGGCCTCATGGCCGGTGTGATCGGCGGCGTCGTCGTCGGGTTGCTCTCCGATTCACAACTGCTGGTCAGCGGGCCGGCGGCTGGACTCACCGCAATCGTGCTCGCGGGCATCACGGCGCTCGGCTCCTTTCCGGCCTTCCTGATGGCGGTGATCATCGGGGGCTTGTTGCAGGTCGTGCTCAGTTTCCTGCGGGCCGGCGTGATCGGCTACTACTTTCCGTCGGCTGTGATTCGCGGAATGTTGGCAGGCATCGGCGTGATTCTCATCCTCAAGCAGCTGCCGCACGCCGTTGGCTATGACGCCGACTACCAGGGCGACGAATCGTTCCTGCAGCCGGACGGAGAGAACACCTTCTCGGCAATCTTTTCTGCGTTCGATGCGATCCAGCCTGGCGCAGCGCTTATCTGTCTGGTATCACTCGCCATTCTGATCCTGTGGGCGAAGACACCGGCCCTGCAGAAGGTCAAGTTGCTGCCTGGTCCACTGGTCGTGGTACTGCTCGCCGTCGCGATGAACCTGGCGTTTGGTGTGACGTCGCCGGAGTGGAAGCTTACGGCGACGCATCTGGTGCAGTTGCCGGTCCCAGAGACCGCGAGCGACCTGCTGACGTTCATCATTTTCCCTGACTTCGGCGCAATCGCGAATCCCGAAGTATGGCGACTCGGCTTCACGCTTGCGATCGTGGCCAGCCTCGAGTCGCTGCTCAGCCTCGAGGCCACCGACAAGCTCGATCCCTTCAAGCGGGAGTCGGACACCAATCGCGAGCTCTTCGCGCAGGGCGTCGGCAATACGCTCTCCGGTCTGGTGGGCGGACTGCCGATCACCGGTGTGATCGTGCGCTCATCGGCCAATGTCCAGGCCGGCGGCCGCACGCGCTGGTCGGCCGTGATCCACGGTTTGATGCTGCTCGTCGCCGTGATGACGATTCCGGCGGCACTCAACTACATCCCGCTCTCGGCACTCGCCGCCATCCTGCTGTACACAGGCTACAAGCTTGCCGCGCCGTCGCTCTGGAAGTCGACGTACAAGCTCGGCATGCAGCAGTTTATTCCGTTCGCCGTAACCGTGATCGCGATCGTGCTTACCGACTTGCTGATCGGCATTGCCGTGGGCATGCTTGTGGGACTGTCATTCATTCTCACGGAATACCTGCGCCAGCCCGCACTCACGCGTGTAAGCAGCCCCGAGGCGGTGTTGCAGCGATATCTTTTGCCTGACCAGGCGACGTTCCTGAGCAAGGCGAACATCGAGCAGACGCTCGACGCGCTGCCCCCGGGTTCACGCATCGAGATCGACGGGCGCAATACCAAGCGTTTCGATCACGACGTACTGGAGATCCTGTACGATTTCCGCACCACGGCGGAGTTGCGCGACATTGATTATCGCTTGGTCGGCATTCCTTCGCTGGCCGCCCCTACTCCTTCCGGTCACTGATATGGAGCAGTTCCTCCAACTCTTCGAGAAGAACCGCAAGTGGGCAGAGGCCATGCGCGAGGCCGACCCCGAGTATTTCGATCGTCGCAATGCCCGGCAGGAGCCGCACTTCCTGTTCATCGGTGGGCATGATTCGCGCATTCCCAGCGAGGCGATCACCGGCACGCTGCCCGGTGAAGTGCTCATGCACCGCAACATCGCGAACCAGGTGCATCCAAGCGACTTCAATACGCTCTCCGTGATCGAGTATGCGGTCGAGGTGCTGGACGTGAAGCACATCGCGGTGAGCGGCCATTACGGCTGCGGTGGCGTCAAGGCGGCGATGGGTCCAATGGGTCATGGTATCATCGATCACTGGCTGCACGTCCTGCGCGAGCTGCGGTTGCGCCATCATGACGAATTGGCTGTTCTGCCGGATGATCAGTCGCGCGAAGATCGACTGGTCGAGCTGAACGTCGTGAAGCAGGTCTTCCAGCTTGCCCGAACGCCGATCATCCAGCGTGCATGGAAGCGCGGGAAGCGTCCGATCCTGCACGGCATGGTATATGATGCGCACGACGGCCTGTTGCGGCCGCTGATCTCAGGATTGTGTGACCAGGACTCGGTCACAACAGCGCATGCCCAACCCGTGCGCAGCTACGTGTCAGAGATTCATCACGATACGGTGGCGGCGTAGCGACGAACGCAGTCGTGGAGGCGAGGTCGCGGAGGCTGCGCCTGACTTGTGGCGTGTGACGGCAACGGCAACTGCAACGGCGCCGGCATTCACCGCAGAGCCGCAAGAGGCGCGGAGACAGCACATGCTGCCGACCGCGTCTCTTTCTGCATACGGCACGCAGAGTTTTGTGAATGTGTAGCCGGTCACTTGCAGTTCATCAACGAAATGCATTGTTGAATCGAAGCGAAAGCGTTCGCTGTTGCATGCGGTCCTCTGCGGCTCCGCGACTCCGCGTTTAGAGCAGTTGCGGTTGCAGTTGCGGTTGCAGTTGCAGTTGCGGTTGCAGTTGCCACACACGAACAAAAGGGCGCCCCTTTCGAGGCGCCCTCAGTTCCCGGCAAGCGGAGTTACCGCTTAGTACATCCCACCCATGCCGCCGCCAGGGCCGCCAGCCGGAGCCGCCGGCTTGTCGTCGCGACGTTCCACGATGAGTGCTTCCGTGGTGAGCAGCAACGACGCGATCGAGGCTGCATTCTGCAGCGCCGTACGCGTGACCTTCGTCGGGTCGATGACGCCCGCCTGCACCAGATCCTCGTAGGTGTCGGTCAATGCGTTGTAACCGAAGTTCTGCTCCTTCGCCTGACGCACCTTCTCCACCACGATCGAACCTTCACCACCTGCGTTCTGCACGATCATGCGGAGCGGCTCTTCCACCGCGCGCTTGATGATCTCGACGCCAATCTGCTCGTCACGATCGGTCAGATTCACGTTCTTGAGCGCGATCTGGGCGCGGATGAGTGCAATGCCACCACCGGGGACGATGCCTTCTTCCACCGCCGCGCGCGTTGCGTGCAGCGCGTCTTCGACACGCGCCTTCTTCTCCTTCATTTCGGACTCGGTGGTCGAGCCGACCTGAATCACCGCGACACCGCCGGAGAGCTTGGCCAACCGCTCCTGCAGCTTCTCCTTGTCGTAGTCGGACGTGCTCTTCTCGACCGCAGCGCGGATCTCCTTGATGCGACCGTCGATCGTCTCGCGCTCACCCGAACCGTCGATGATCGTGGTGTTGTCCTTGTCGATCACGATGCGCGCAGCGTGGCCGAGGTCGGAGAGCACCGCGTTCTCGAGCTTGAAGCCGACTTCTTCCGAGATCACCTGTCCCTTGGTCAGTACGGCGATATCCTGCAGCATCGCCTTGCGACGATCGCCGAAGCCCGGTGCCTTCACCGCGCAGACGCGCAGCGTGCCGCGCAGCTTGTTCACGACCAGCGTCGCCAGGGCCTCGCCCTCGACGTCTTCAGCGATGATGAGCAGCGGCTTGCCGGCCTGTGCGACCTTCTCGAGCGTCGGCAGCAGGTCCTTCATCGCGCCGATCTTCTTGTCGTGGATGAGGATGAAGACGTCTTCGAGCACGGCTTCCATCTTCTCCGGATCGGTCACGAAGTACGGCGAGAGGTAGCCACGATCGAACTGCATGCCTTCGACCGTGTCAAGCGTCGTCTCGAGGCCCTTGGCCTCTTCGACGGTGATGACGCCGTCCTTGCCAACCTTCTCCATCGCTTCCGCGATGAGGGCGCCGATCTCGGGATCGTTGTTCGCCGAGATGGAACCGACCTGCTGGATCTCCTTCTTGCCGCTGGTGGGCACGGAGATGCGCTTGAGCTCTTCGACGATCGCCGACACCGCCTTGTCGATGCCGCGCTTGAGCGCCATCGGGTTCGAGCCGGCGGTGACGTTCTTGATGCCTTCGCGGAAGATCGCCTGCGCGAGCACGGTCGCGGTGGTGGTGCCGTCGCCGGCCAGATCGGACGTCTTGGTCGCGACTTCCTTCACCATCTGCGCGCCCATGTTTTCGATCGGATCGAAGAGCTCGATTTCCTTTGCGACCGTGACGCCGTCCTTGGTCACCGTCGGGGCGCCGAACTTCTTGTCGATGACGACATTCCGACCCTTGGGGCCGAGCGTGACTTTCACCGCTTCAGCCAACTGGTCCACGCCGCGCTTGAGCGCCGCGCGAGCCTCGATATTGAAATGCAGTTCCTTAGCAGCCATGGTAGTCAGATACGGTTGTGGGTACGCTTACGAGAGAACAGCGAGGACGTCCGATTCACGAAGGATCAGGTACTGACCTCCGTCGAGCGTGACCTCGGTGCCGCTGTACTTACCGTACAGAACTTTGTCGCCGACTTTGACGTCCATCGGGACGCGCTGATCCTTCTCGAATCGGCCCGGTCCAACCGCAATCACTTCGCCCTGCTGCGGCTTTTCCTTGGCGGAATCGGGGATATACAAGCCACCGCGCATCTGCTCCGCTTCTTCAAGCGGCTTGATGACGACGCGGTCG
>JBGTFN010000165.1:0-3300 GCA_041747275.1 Gemmatimonadaceae bacterium
CTTCTCGGCCGTGCCGCCAATGCCGATGCCGAGCATGCCGGGCGGACACCAGCCCGCACCCATGAGCGGGACCGTCTTCATGACCCAGTCCACGATGGAATCGTTCGGGTTGAGCATGGCGAACTTGCTCTTGTTCTCCGACCCGCCGCCCTTGGCCGCCAGCTTCACTTCCACCGTATTGCCAGGCACGATCTCGAAGTGCACAACCGCCGGCGTATTGTCGCGCGTGTTCTTGCGTGAGAATGCCGGGTCGGACACGATGGACGCGCGCAGCACGTTCTCGGGCAGCGAGTAGGCCCGCCGCACGCCTTCGTTCACCATTTCCTGCACGGACATCGTCGCATCCCAGCGCACGTCCATGCCCACCTTGAGAAACACCACCACGATCCCCGTGTCCTGACAGATCGGCCGGTGTCCCTCCGCGCACATGCGCGAGTTGGTGAGGATCTGCGCGATGGCGTCCTTGGCGGCCGGGCTCTGCTCCCGCTCGTAGGCGGAGGCCAGGGCGTGGATGTAGTCCAGCGGGTGGTAGTAGGAGATGTGCTGGAGCGCGTCGGCGATGGACGTGATGAAGTCGTCCTGGGAGATGGTGGTCATCCCTTCAAGATAATTGCGTGGTGGCGTGGCGGGGGCGGAGCAGCCGACAGCCGGTGTGCGGCTCGAGCGGCGTGGGTCCGGTCAGCGGTGTTATTTTTTCACGGGCGTCGACCCCGCCCGATTCCCGCACCCGTTTCCCGCACCCGTTTCCCGCTGCCATGCCCCTCGTTGAATCCGCCATCCTGCGCGAACCCCGCGTGACCGTGCTGTCCCGTCCAGTGTTCACCGAGCCGGACCACCTGCCGGTGGAGTGGATGGGAGACAGCACCGATGGCGAGCGACTGGCCGAGTTCGCGGGGCGACTGTGCTACATGAGTCAGAAGAACCCGGCCAGCCGCGAGACACGCGCCTACCTCGGCAACATCAAGAAGCAGGGGCACGGCAGTGTGCTTGAGCACGCGAACTATTCGCTGCTTTTTGAGGGAGTGAGCCGCTCGCTCACGCACGAGCTGGTACGCCATCGCGCGGGTTTTGCGTACTCACAGCTTTCGCAGCGCTACGTGGACGAGAGCGATGCGCAGTTCGTGATGCCGCCGGCGATCATCGGTGACAGCGCGCTCGAATCATCCTGGATTGCGCAGATGGGCAGCGCGCTCGACGCCTACATCTCGCTCGTAAACGAGCTCATGACGCGCTACGCGTGGGTGGACGACAAGGTGCATCGCCGCAAAATGGCGCGTGAAGCCGCGCGGGGCGTTCTGCCGAACAGCACCGAGACCAAGATCGTGGTGACCGGCAATGCGCGAGCGTGGCGTACGATGCTGGAGCTGCGCTCGAGCGAAGGCGCGGAGATGGAGATCCGTCGCCTCGCGATCCTGGTGATGCGCGTGATGCAGGCCGAGGCGCCGGCGTTTTTCGACGACTTCGAGGTGTATCCGGCGGAGGATCGCCGTGAGGCGGCACGGGTGGGATACCACAAGGTCTGACGCAACAGCGGCCGGAGCGCCGAGATAGCGACCGCTAAGGCGCGCGGACCAGCGTCACGGTAATCCGGGCCACGTTCGGATAGCTGCAGTCGCCGCTGCGCGCTACCTCGACGTTGTCAACGCGCTGCGCTACATACCCGTCGGCTTCGACGACGACCGTGTAGATGCCCGGTCGTTCGATCGCGCCGCTGAATCGCAGTGGCGGAGAGGAGTTTGCCCACAGCGTTGCCTGTTCCTCGTAGGCGCCATCCCGTATCGTGACCCGCGGTGTACTGGCCAGCGGGTCAGCGTTGGGCGAGGCCGCGACATTTACCTCGATGCCTGCCACCCCCACGGAGACGCAATCAGTACTGAACAAATTGCCGCAGCCGACAATCATCGTCGCAACCAACACTGCAGCGGCGCTGCGGACGGCTCCCCGTAGCCATGTCATTGCCGCACATGGAAGCCGGGCGGCGGCCGTGTGTGGTCCAGGTAGTGCGCGAGATGCAGGCGAAGGCGGCATGGACGGCGTTCTCCGACGCCAAGGCGAGCACAAAGGCCGAGCTGCTCGAGCACTGGGACCGGAGCACCACGGAGCTTGACGAGCTCTGGAAGCAGTTGCCGGCTGAGCGATTTCAGGAAACGCTCACCGCGTTCGGCCAGTACACGGACAAGCTCACCGGCCTGCTGTTGTACGTGATCGACAATGAGATCCACCACCGCGGCCAGGGCTACGTGTACCTGCGCGCGCTGGGCGTCGAGCCGCCGCACTTTTGGGAACGCGAGTAAGCTGAGGCGATCGCAGCAGCTCCACGGCCTGAGCGCTTCCTACTCCTCGGGTTCGGTTGCCGGTGCGACCAGATCTCCCTTGAGCGTGGACGTCCCTTTCATTGAACCGATCCAGCTCGCACCGTCCGCGGCGACATAGGGCGGCACACTCTCAGCGATTCGAGTCCCGCGCTTTGGGGCATCTCGCGGATACAGCTTAGGCCGACCCTTCAGCTCCAGCGCACTAAAATCCCTCAGATCAATCGTGGCAATCGCCGCAGCGCGCAGACGCTCGGCGATGGCCGCCACAATGCTGTCGACCAGCCCAAGTTGCAGCGCGCGGTATTGCTCGCGGATTTCCAGGGCGCGCGGGATATCGGCTTCGTTTCCCCACTCAACCGAGAAGGCTCCCCCCGCAATGTCGGCCATGAAGCTCGTCGCTAGCGGAGCGCCCAGGTAGCGCTGGAGCAGGTAGTCCACCTCGGGCAGAATCGCCCACGGAAGCACCCAGGCGGACGGGTCGCGCGTGAACAGGGCGACCATGGCTGCATGGTGTTTGTCGTCGGCATCGATCAGGGCGACAATGGCACCCGTGTCGGCGACGATCACGCGCCCTCGCCCATACCTTCGAGCAGCACTTCAGCGCGCTCGGAGAGATCGCCGCGACCGCTGCGGCCAGCGCCTATCGAGGCTGGCAGGACGGGCGCTGCATGACGGCGTGCGTACTCCGCAACTGCCTCGCGTACGAGCTCGGCTGCCGGACGACCCTGCGCCTTCGCCAACACCTTGAGGCGGCGATAGTCGGCGGGATCGAGATACACGGTGGTCTTGGCAGAGTCTGACATATGTTAACCATATATGGCAGCGGATTGGCCGTCAACCGTACGATCGGGCGTCGCGCGGTTATGTTTCCAGCATCAAGCCACCAGGGGTACCGCGGCGGTCGCCGTGGTTGAGAGAGTCTCTTGGAACCTGACCCGGTTCAAACCGGCGGAGGGAGCGTGGCGGATGCGGGACGCGCGTGTTG
>JBGTFN010000166.1:0-3085 GCA_041747275.1 Gemmatimonadaceae bacterium
ACGTATCGAGTTCTCGGCGATCAAACGTGCCGTTCTCGCCCGTGCCCTGCACCTCCACGAACCGGCCCTCGGTGCTCATCACGACGTTCATGTCCACCATCGCGCCCACATCCTGGTCGTAGTCGAGATCGAGTTGCGGGCTGCCCTGCACCACGCCGACTGAGACAGCGGCGACGCGCCGCTTCACCGGAGACGTCGTGGCGCGACCCGTGCGCACCAGCCAGTCGAAGGCATCGACCACCGCCACCGCCGCGCCCGTAATGGCTGCGGTTCGCGTGCCGCCATCAGCCTGCACAACGTCACAGTCGATGCGCACCGTGAACTCGCCGAACGCGAAATCATCGAGCATCGCGCGTACACTGCGCCCGATGAGGCGCTGGATCTCCTGCGTGCGGCCACCAAGCTGCGAACGCTCTCGCGACGTGCGTGTGCGCGTTGCCCGGGGAAGCATCGCATACTCGGCCGTCAGCCATCCCAGTCCGCTGCCGCGCCGCCATCCGGGCACGCTGTCTTCCACACTGGCAGCGCAGAGCACGCGCGTGTCGCCGAACGAGACGAGACACGAGCCTTCCGCATACGGCACCGCGGCACGCTCGATCGTGACGGGACGCATGCGGTCGAACGGACGGTTGGCTGACACGGGCGTGTCGCTTGCTTGAGCAATGGATTGTGTCACGGGCACTCACCGGGCAGGAGAAATTCCAAGAGTCGTTCAGGTAGGCGTCGAATCGCCTTGCAGCTTCGAAATGATACTCGTCGTAGACTGTCCGGGCACAAGCGGAATCACCACGACCCGCCCGCCGCGCGCGCGCACGACATCGGCGCCTACGATGCTGTCCGGCGAATAGTCGCCACCCTTGACGATCACGTCCGGCTGCAGACGCTGCACAAGTTCGAGCGGAGTATCCTGCCCGAATCGCACCACGACATCGACCATCTCAAGCGCGGCGAGCACGTATGCGCGCTCGGCTTCGGAGCGCACGGGACGCGTGGGCCCCTTGAGTCGCCGCACCGAGTCATCACTGTTGAGGCCAACCACGAGCGCCGCGCCTTCAGCGCGCGCGCCCAGCAAGACGTCCACGTGCCCGGGATGCAGCAGGTCGAAAACACCGTTGGTGAAAACGACCAGCCCCGCAATGCGCGCGCGCCACTCAGCGGCAGCGTCCCAATCCATGATCTTGATGCGCGGATTGCGCACGCCGGCGGCGTCCGGCAGACTCACCACTGCGAGAGCATGTCGTCAATCAACTCATTGATCAACTGATCAATCGCATCTTTGCGGCCCTTCGCTTCGCCGCCCTCGGCATATTGCGATTCACGGCGCGCGCCATCCTGCCGCTTGAGCAGTTCGCCGGTCTTCTGGTTCACGATCTCGAAGCTCACAACAAGTTGCAGTTTGCGCCGCGGCGATGACGCCTGCTGCGGGTCCGCGCCAACGCCAACCGGCAAGTCGACATCGTACTCCTTGATCGATCCGGTCACGAGCACATCAGCTCGATCCGCCGGCGCATCACGCAGGTTGAGGCGGTCGTTCATCGCCTTTCGCATTGCGTCGAACAGTTCGCGCTGCACTTCGGGTACGGGCGTCATGTTATCGAACGGCAGCACAGCCACGGTGCGCAAGTCGCGTGGCAAGCCACCACCGCTGAAACCGTACATGCAGCCGTTCGCCGTGATCGACAGCGCGAACAGCGATGCGGCAACCAAGATCTGCCGCGCCCGGTGCAACGAAAACGCGCTACGGTTTGCGCCAGATGGCATCATCGAATCCTTCGGGAATGTTGATGGTCTCGGTGACCGACAACTGCAACGAACGTCGGCCGGAGTTGTGCACGTAGCGCAGGCGCATGGTGCCGTCGTCGAGTGGAACCCGTTCGGCCCATTCGACGACGCGTCCGTCCTCTATGCGTTCGATACGCCTGAGTGCCGACGAAGCAAAATGAACGCGCCAGGTGCGCTTGTCGGCGTCGGTGCCTGAGAGGTCCGCGCGCAATGTGTCGCCGTCGAGCCGGACGATAGTGTCGCGGCCAGCGGGCAATGCGACGCGGCCGAGTGCGGCCCACAGCAGTGGCGGCGGGGGAAGGAATCGGCGAATGAGATCGATGCCTGGCACGAAGAGCGAATCACCCTGCAGGATCGCCATGCCGTTGCCGTAACCGTTCGCAATGAAGAGGTCGAGACGGGCGCGATCGGGAGGACCGGAACGCACGACGCCATCGCCTTTGACGTCGAACGTTTCGTCGGCGTACGTCCAGCTGAAGCGAATGAGCTGCGGCGTGCTGGGCAACTCCGCTGCCGGCAACGGAATGTCGGACTCGACCCCGCCAAGCGCACGGGCTCGCGGCGTACAGGCGGTTGCCCCGGTTGCGAGCAACAGCAGCGTCATCGCCACTCCGTTCCGCCATGCGCTCACGGAACCACGACCTCGAGAATGCGATCGCCCAGCAGGATGCTGTCCATGACATCGAGTCCATTCACCACGCGCGCAAACACGGTGTACCCGCCATCCAGATGCGGCTGAGGCGTGAGTGTGAGGTAGTACTGGCTGCCTCCAGTGTCAGGTCCCGAAAGCGCCATGCCGACAGCGCCACGTGCGTAGCGGTGACGATTGAGTTCGTCGCGAATGCTCGTGCCGGGCCCGCCAGATCCGCTGCCGGTGGGATCTCCATCTTGGGCAACGAAGTTCGGTATCACGCGATGAAAGCGCGTGCCGTTGTAATAGCCGGAAGTGGCGAGTCGCACAAAGTTGTCTACGGTGAGTGGAGCGTCAGTGGAGCGAAACTCGATCGTGATATCGCCACGTGCGGTCCGCAGGATTGCGCGCTGAGTATCAGACGCAAGCGACATCCAGCGAGAAGCGACCCGACGGTAGTGCTACATCTGCTCATCCCTGCCAGGCGCGTCGTCGCGCCACGCCGCGAGCGGAGTCACATCGAATACACTGCGCCGCGTGAGCGGGTCCGGCGGCGGACTGAGAGCGGCGAGCTCAGCGCGGGACGATTGTGGCATCCCCGCGCTGTCGCGCCTCCAGACGGCCGCGATGAGACGCAGCGCCGCGGTGCGAACCGGATAGGCATCGGCTGCA
>JBGTFN010000167.1:0-2279 GCA_041747275.1 Gemmatimonadaceae bacterium
CAAGGAAGCGGCTCGGCATTTGCAAATCGTGGGTGCACTGGGACAGCTGCTCGCGCGGCCCGGTGCCGTCACGTCGTTCGAGAGCGCCACGTCCGCCTCCGAGTTGCTGGCTGCGCCAGGCTGGCAGGACGTTGTCGTGGAGCCGCAGCTCACCGTTCGGGACATCATGACGCTGCGGCCGCGTTCGATCGGTGCCGATGCGCCGCTGCGGGTGGCGGTGATGGATATGCGTCGGGCAGGAGTCGGAGCGTTGCCGGTGGTCGATGACGACAACCGCGTAATCGGACTCCTGAGCGAACGGGAACTGCTGCGACACCTGCTCAGTCATTACCTTCCGCGTGCCGGAGGGCAGCCCAGTGGGCCTCCATCGGCAGCGGCGCGGCGTACGGTGCGCGACGTCATGTCTCGCCGTGTACTCTGCGTTTCACCGCATCAACCGCTCGCCGAAGTGGCGTCGCTGATGCTCAACAAGGACGTCGAACGGGTCCCGGTTGTCCGGGACGGCACGCTGGTGGGATTTCTCACGCGGGGTGACATCGTTCGCAAGCTCATCGGATCCTGATATCATGGCTGGACGACATACATTGACGATCATCAAGCCCGACGCCTTTGGCGCAGGCAAGGCCGGACTCATTCTCGCCCTGCTCGAAAAGCACGGCTTCGTGGTCAAGGCGGCGCGCGTGCTGCACGTGAGCTCGGCGCAATCTGGTGCGTTCTACGCGGTTCATGAGGGGCGTCCGTTCTACGGCGAGCTCGTGGAGTTCATGTCGAGCGGTCCCTGCATGCCGATGCTGCTCGAGCGCGACGACGCCGTCGCGACGTTGCGTACGGTGATCGGAGCGACGGATCCGGCGCAGGCGGACGAGGGCACCGTGCGCAAACTGTACGCAGAATCCAAGGGCCGGAACGCAATTCACGCCTCCGATTCCGACGAAAATGCCGCCATCGAAAGTGCATTTTTCTTCGCGGGTGCCGATACGGTCTGAGGGCGCTGTGGCGGGTTGCGGCGAGTATCGCCGTAACTCGTGGCAGGGCAGGGAGTTGACGCGTCGGGCGTGCCTCAGTCGAGCCCTTGTGTTCCCCACGCGATCACCCTAGCTTTCTGGGCTATGCTGTACTTTGACATTCGTACGATCGAGTCGGGCGCACAGCCGGTCGATGGTGTGCTGAACGCCGACGATCCGGTCTGGCAGGAAGGGGATGTGCGGCCGACCAGTTCGGTGCACGTGCTCGGACGCCTCTCGGCAGCGGGGCCTGGCCGCATTTACTTTACGGGTCAGCTTTCGGGCTCGGCAGTCGTTGGGTGTCGTCGCTGTCTGGTGGACGCAACCACCGACGTCAGCGATACCGTTTCGGTGCTGTTCGCCGAGCCGGGACTCGACGAGGCTGAGGAGGACGATGTGTATCCGCTCGACGCGAATGCACATGCGCTCGACCTGCGGCCGGCCGTACGGGAAGCATGGGTGTTGGCAGTGCCCGGCTTCGTGACGTGTCGTCCCGATTGTCAGGGGTTGTGTCCGAACTGTGGTATCGACCGGAACGTCGACACCTGCAGTTGTCAGGCAAGTTCGACGGATTCGCGGTGGGATGCCTTGCGCGCGGTACGCGACAAGTCGTCATGACCGTTCGTCCTTCGATTCGTTATTGGATCATTTTTCCAGGGTTTCCCCATGGCCGTCCCGAAGCGCCGCACGTCCAAGCGTAAGAAGCGCGCGCGTAACACACACAACATCGCGCCAGCAATCGCGATCCAGACGTGCCCGCAGTGCGGCACGATGAAGCGTCCACATCGCGTGTGCCTCGAGTGCGGGTACTATGCGGGTGAACAGCGAGTGGCCGCGCAGGAAGCGTAAGCGTTGGCGCGCATCTGCGTGGACGCCATGGGGGGCGATTTCGCCCCTCAGGCCCCCGTGGCGGGCGCGCTGCTGGCGCTCGCGGAGCTGCCGGCCCCGCTCGAACTACATCTGGTCGGCCCTGCGGCCGCCATCGAATCGCAGATCGCCGACCTGTTGGCCGGTGAATATGCGGCGTATGCGCACGTCCGGGATCGCCTGGTCGTTGTCGAGGCGCCGGACGTCATCGCGATGACGGACAAACCGTCCGTCGTTATTCGCAGCCGTCCCAACAGTTCAATGGTCGTGGGCCTCAAGCGCGTCGCAGACGGGCTGGCCGACGCGTTCATCTCTGCCGGCAATACCGGTGCGCAAATGGCCGCGTCAACCGTGCTGCTCAAGCTGCACACGGGACTTACGCGCCCGGCGATCGGTACGATCTTCCCC
>JBGTFN010000168.1:0-3805 GCA_041747275.1 Gemmatimonadaceae bacterium
TCGTGTCTTTCGATGAAGCCTACGCGCGCGACAGCAGCTTCCGGTTTCCACTGTTCTATCGCGGCATGGTGTACGTGAACACCGGACGCGGTCCCGAACTCGAGCGTCTCATTGACGAGTTCCGGCGCAGTCAGACGCCACACACCGACCCGATCGAACGCCAGGCACTGCGCATTCTCCAGTCGTATGCACGCCGTGACTTTCCCACCATCTATCGCGTGCACCGCGAAGCACAATCGCTCGGCATGATCGGCCCGGGTGGACTCGGGCACTTCAGCCTGGGCTACGCAGCGCTCGAGGTCGGACTGCCGCGTGACGCCATTGCCATCATTCGCCAGTCGGATCCGGACCGCGGAGAGCTGCGCGGGTGGCCGAGCTACTACTCCGCGCTCGCCATCGCGCATTCGTGGCTCGGAGAACACGAGCAGGCGCTCGATGCCGCGCGGCGGCTGCAGCGTGACCATCCGGCAATCAGTCTCGGATCGCTGCATGCCATCGATGCCCTTGTCGCACTCGATCGCACTGACGCGCTCGATTCACTGCTTGACGTCGCCACACGCGCCATGCCGAATCCCGGCGTGTTGCTACGGCGAGCAGGCAACGTGCTGCGTGTAGCCGGACGGGAGAGCGAGGCCCGCGTGAAGTACGCGCGCGCATTGCATTACGAGCGGCTTGAACTCGCGCGACATGAATCCGCGCCGCCGGCAGCGGTCTGGGCAGCGCTCGGCGAAACGCTGCTGTTGCTCGGCGAAATCGATGAGGCGGAGGCAATCTTCCGTGATCTCGCCAACTTGATGCCCGAAGTGCTCGACCCGATCACGTCGCTCGGGCGCATCGCCGCGCATCGCGGTGATACGGCTGCGGTATCCGCGGTTGACCGCGAACTTGCCGAGCGCGCTGCAGAGCCGTGGAACTATGGGTCAGCTACCTATCGCCGCGCCCGACTTGCCGGTGCACTAGGCGACGGCGCGCGTGCCGCACAATTGCTCGAGCAGGCGTGGCGCGAAGGGTATTCGCTATACAGCAACGTGTGGAGTGATCCGGAGTTCGTGCGCGTGCGGTCGCATCCGGCGGTGCGTGCGCTGCTGACGCCGAAGGGGTGAACTCAGACTTTACGAATTGGCCCGGGGTATTGGGCTACCAGTGCATCGCTGGTAAGCAAGGTGATGCCCTCGCATTGTGCTTGCGCCACCAGCAGTCGATCAAACGGATCGCGGTGCAGGTCCGGGAGCCCTTCCACCTGCACCGCATGTTCGCTGGTCACTGCCAGCTCACGGTAGCCGTTCTCCAGCAGTCCGCGGCGCAGCACGCGTGGCTCGACCTGAAAGTCGGCGCGTCCAAGTTGCGCCTTGATGGTGACTTCCCACAGGCTGGCGGCGCTGAACCACAGTTCGTGCCGTTCATCTTCAAGCAGGCGAGTGGCCGCAGCTGAGAGTCGCTTCGGCTGACCAGCTGCCCACAAGAGGATCTGCGTGTCCAGGAGCAGCTTCACGACTTGCGACGCGATCGCGGCGCGGGCGCTTTGCGGCGTGGACCTTTCGCTGCAGCTGCCTTGGCGTGCACGTCATCATCCGGCACACTGCCGGCGAACAATGCGACGATTGTTTCGGCGCCCATCGTATCAAAGTCCCTGGGCACGCGAATCTCACCATCGAGGAATCCGAGGCGTTGCGGCGCGGCGGGGGTGTCGATCGCTGAGACGCGTACAAGCGGCTTGCCGGCCTTGGCGATCACGAACGGCTCGCCCCGCGCCGCGCGGTCGACCAGACGGGAAAGGTGCGTCTTGGCTTCATGAATGTTGACGGTGGTCATGCATGAATCTAGTCAAACCAAGCTGACTAAGTCCACTCACCGCTGTCATTTAATCATGTCCGTGTGGTAGCGATTGGGAACGCACGGCATAACAGCCCAGCCTGCTCGCAGGCCATTCCTGAAACGCGCATGTTCCCACTGCGCATTGGCGCGTCCACTCAATGCGACCCGACTCGCACTGGAGGTTTCCTCTCATGCAACGCCCGCGTTCGATGCAAGTTCACGTCGCTGACTACAACAACAAGCCCATCGAAGGCGCGCAGGTGTCGGCGGGTAATGCGTCAGCTTACACAGACGCCAAGGGCGACGCGTTGCTCGAGTCTGCCGGAGCTGTAGACATCACCGTGCAGGCGCGCGGCTTCGAAGAACAGCAGCGATTCGTGGACAACCGGGAAGCCACGCGCGTGCAGCTCTTCACACTCGGCCGCGCCGGCATGCCCTACTATTTCCGCGGCAAGGTGAAGGTGCCGTTCGAACCGCTGCCGGGAACCATCGGCGTGCTGCTCAAGGAAGCAGCCAAGTCAGACAACAAGCGCGACGTGCGCGAGACACGATTCGCCGAGTTGGCGAAGAGCGTCAAGGGTGAAGTCATTCGCGCCGGGAAGAACTTCGAGCGCAGCGGCCTCGCCGTCGTGCGCATCGATGCGAAAGACGAGGCCACGCTCGACAAGCGGCTCCGCGCACTCGAGAAAGATCCGTCGGTGGAAGCAGCCGGCATGGTGGTGCGTCTGGAAGGTGACCACGCGTCATTCCTGACAAATCTCATCATCGCGCGATTCGACGAGCATGTGGACGAAGGACGAGTGGCCGATCTGGCCAAGCGGCACGGCCTCGTGCCCGAAGGCCGATTCGGTGATCTCGGCAACGTGCACCGCCTGCGCTTCGATGGTCCCGCAACGTTTGCCGTGCTCGAGGCAGCAAACGCGCTCGCGGCGGAGCCCGATGTTGTCTACGCGGAGCCCGACCTCGCGTCCACCAGCGAGGAGGACGCGATCATTCCAAACGATTTCCTGTTCCCCGAGCAGTGGGACCATCAACTCATCGACACGCCCGACGCGTGGCAGGCGCTGCGCGACATGGATGCCTCGCGCACGTTCGGTGATGCAGACATCGTCATGGCGGTGGTGGACAACGGCATCGATCCCAACCATCCCGAACTGTCAGGCAACGTGTCGAGCGGCGCCGCCAAGCAGGTGGCACTGTTCGACTTCGGTGCGATGGTGGGCAACATGTCGAATCTCAGCGTGGACCTCACCGACATGTTCCGCGACCATGGCACCTGCTGCGCGAGTGCCGCCGTCGCCAACACGAACAATGCGTCTGCAGTGGCCGGCAGCACTGAAGGCGTGGCCGGTGTGGCCGGCAACTGCCGACTTATCGGCATCCGACGCGGCGGCACCGAGGCGCGCTACGCGGAGATGTATCTGTGGGCGGCCGGTTTCGATGCCGGCAGTACCACTGACGGATTTCCGGCGCAGCTTGCGCGTGGCGCCGATGTCATCACGAGCAGCTTCGGCTTCAGCGTCAACAACCCGATCTCCGGTTTGATGAGCGATACGTTCGATCGCCTTACCGACGACGGACGCGGTGGTCGCGGCGCCTTGCTGTTCTTCTCGGCCGGCAATGACAACGTAGACCTCGACACCACAAACCGCCGTCCGTGGAGCATGTACGACCGTTGTTTCGGTATCGCGGCATCAACGCTCAACAACGACGGCATTACGGAGATCAAAGCGGCGTACAGCAACTTCGGCTCCACCATCATCTGCTGCGCGCCCAGCAATGACAATGAGGGGCGGCACAACCCGCCGCAGGTGTTCGGCGCACACACCGCCACGATCGTCGCCGCCGCGAATGGTGATGCCATTCCGGGACATCCCGCGCAGCAGAGTACACTCGCCGCCGCGGCCGCAGCCGGGGCCACCGTGCTCAGTCTAGCCAGCGCCGCGGGATTTGCTGTGGGCCAGGCACTGCTCGCCGGTCAGTCCGGTGG
>JBGTFN010000169.1:0-12180 GCA_041747275.1 Gemmatimonadaceae bacterium
GGTTCCGGCGCCAGCTGCCGGCGGTGGCGGTGGGGGTGGTGGGGGTGGGGGCGGCGGCGTGAGCGTCGCCGTCGTGCTCAATGAGCGCGGACGTGCGCTCTGCAGTTCGCTCACACCGCTGCTGGCCAAGTTCCCCTTTAACCCTGACGCGCGGGACGAAGCCTCGGTCGCGGAAGTGACGGCCATGTTTGCGCCGAACACTGGTGCCATTGCGGCATTTCAGCAGGAGCGACTTGCCCCGTTCCTCGAAAAGTCTGGCGACAAGTACACGGCCAAGCCGGTGGGTGATGTCGCGCTGTCGGCGAGCTTCGTGGAGTTCTTCAACCGTGCCTCCACCGTGTCCGCGGCGCTGTTCCCGGACAATGCGACCACTCTGCGGCTGCGATGGATGGCGCGCGGTGTCACGTCGAGTGATGTGCCGCTGCTGATGCTCCGCCACGGCACGAGCGAGGCGCGATTCGACGATCGCACGCCCCGCAACGAGGTGGTGTGGCCCTCCGAGTCAGGTCGGGAAGCCAAGCTCGAAGCGACGTTCAAACGAAATCGTCCGGCAACCGTCGCCTCGGCGACGGGCGAGTGGGCGCTCTTCCGCCTGGTCGCGCAGGCCACGAAGTTCGATGGCAACGGTCGCGTGGAGTGGACGTCCACCGCCAAGGACGCAGTGCCCGTCGTGGTCGAGTTCGATCATCCCAAGGGTATTCCGCTGCTCAAGCGGGGATGGCTGGGCGGTATGAGCTGTGTCGCTCAGGTCACGCAGTAAGTCCTTTTTAGTCTTCTTCGCTCAGCGAATCCGGCGGCGGCGGACGCACCGCGGGCGGCACCACGACCGTCGGCGGTTTTCCAAGCACCGGCAAGTTCGTCCCTGAGCCTTCTGCCGTTCCTGCGGTCACGCTGTCAGCCGACTGCGCGCCTCCCGGTCCGTCGACCGTCGCTGCCGCGGCTCCGTCGGACGCCCGTCGACCTCCGGCCGGCGTTCCTCCCGGCACCATGCGTCGCGCATCCGCCTCCACTCCCCGGACAACCGACGTCACGCGACGCACCGCACGCCTGAAGCTTCCCTCGGTGATCAGCAGGTACGCGAACCAGATTATGAAGAGCGTGCCTGCCCATCGAACGATCGGAAAGCGCGGAAAACGAGGGAATCGCCAGCCTCGTGCGCGCGGCGCGGTCGGGGCGGCAGCCGGCGGGTAGCCCGGTGCATACATCGGCGCTCCGCCGGGGTAGCCGGGAGGATACCCTGGCTGCGGAGGTGTCGCGTACGGCATCGGATATTGCGCATTGGGCGGAAATCCCTGGGGCGGCGTGCCTGCTGACCGACCGGTCGGAGCGACATTTCCGCCGGCGGGCGTCTGGACAGGCGGCGCCGACTTCGCATCAGTGCTCGCTTCAGCCTTCGATTCGATCTTCGCCACCGGTTTTTTGGCCGGCTTCTCGAGCGGGGCTGCCTTTGCCGCCGCGGCGAGATCGAAGTCATCCGCGAACCCCAGCGCCGAGCCATGCCGTTGGTCGCGATCGCGCGACAGTCCCTTGTTGAACACCACCTGAAGTTGCTCCGGCCAGCGCTTGTCCGGCCGCACGGTCCCAAGCGAGCGCGGCTCGCTGGTCAGGCGCGCCATCAGTCCGCGATCAGGCGTCTTGTTGTCGAATGCCGGCTCGCCTGTGAGGCATTGATACGCCAGCAGCGCCAACGCGTAGACATCGCTCCGGTGGTCGATGTCCTGTCCCAGCAGCTGCTCAGGACTCATGTATTCCGGCGTCCCCACCACAAAGCCCGTTTGCGTGAGCGAGCGCTCGCCGGAACCGATCGCCTTGGCGATACCGAAGTCCACCACCTTGCAGCGGTCCACTCCACGCTCGTCCCGCGTTACCAGGATGTTGTCCGGCTTGAGGTCCCGATGCACGATGCCGAGGCGATGCGCCGCATCCAGACCCTCGGCGATCTGACGCACCACGCGCGACGCTCTCACCGGCGGCATCGGCCCGTCTTCTTCGAGCAGTCGTTTGAGCGTGCGACCCTCGATGTACTCCATCGCCAGGTATACCAGCCCGTCAGTCGTCTCGCCGAAGTCGAACACGCGCGCAACGCGGTCGTGATCGATACGACTCGCGTTGGCGGCCTCGCGGTTGAAGCGGGCAATCGCGTCGGCGTCCTTCACCATGCGCGCGTGCAGCACCTTGATCGCGGCCTGACGCGGCAGCTTCACGTGGCGGGCGAGGTAGACCTTGCCCATTCCCCCCTCGCCCAGCAGCTCGGTCACCACATAGCGATCAGCGATGATCGAGCCGACGAAACTCGACGCGATGTCGGTGGCGCGAAGTGCTGTACCGTCCGTTGGACAGAACGCTTGCGCGTCAGCGTAGGTCTTGTTGCAGGCAGGACAGACTTTGGACATGCAACAAGCTTACGCGTCGCCTGCCGCTTTCGCATCCAGCCGCCGCTATCGAATCCCCGCCCCCGCCATCGGCAGCTCGTAGCTCCACGGTTGCCGCACCAGCTTGCGCTGCCGCGGATAGAGCTCGTCGAGCGTGCTACCGTCGTACAACCGACCGTTCAGCATCACCATGCGAATGCTGTTCGTATTCCGGATGTTCTGCAGCGGATCGCGGTCGAGCACGAGCAGGTCGGCGAACTTGCCCGCTTCGAGCGATCCGACGCTTGCGCCCAGGCCAATCGCCTCGGCGCCAACGATCGTGGCCGCACGCAGGGCGTCGTGCTCCGACATGCCGCCGCTCTGCACGAGCCATAGCTCCCAGTGCATGCCCAGTCCCTGCAACTGCCCGTGACTGCCCACGCCCACCTTGCCGCCTGCGGCCACAGTCTTCGCCAGGTCTTCGGCGTGCTGCCACATCGCGTACTCCTCCTTCACCGCAAAGCCCGCCGGTCCAGGTGCGTTGCCCGTGCCGCGCCGCCGCACCTTGCCGTCGAAGTCCACCGGATGCGTGAAGTGACGCAGCTTGGTATCGCCGAGCAGGTCTTCGCTCTGGTAGAACCAGCCCTCGCCAAACGGTCCGCCGTATTCCACCACGAGCGTTGGCGAATTCACCGTCTGCGTGGCTTTGTACCACTCGTACACATCGTCGAACTTGGGTGTGATCGGCAGCGTGTGCTCGATGCCGGGATAGCCGTCGATGCCGTGCGTGATGTTGAGCTTGTAGTCGAGACCACCTTCAGTGGTCGGCATGATCCTGAGCTCCTTCGCCGCCATGATCAGCCACTGCCTCTGCTGACGGTTGCCGCTCATGTACATCTTGAGCGTCTTCGTGTCGTAGAACGTCGCGTAGCGCTGCATGATTTCGCGCGCGTGATCGAGATCGCGCACGGGTTCGGCACTGAAGACACCGGGGCCTGTGGTGTAGATGCGCGGTCCGATCATCTGGCCCGCGTCCACCTGATCGTTGTAGCTGAGGAAATCGGTGGTTGCCGTTTGCGGATCACGCGTGGTGGTGGTGCCATACGCGAGTGTCGCGAGATACTGCCACGTTTGTGTGTTGTGGATCTGCGGCGTGAGCCACTGCGGGTGATAGTGTGTGTCCACCATGCCGGGCATGATGATCTTGCCGCTCACATCCCGGATCTCAGCGCCGTCGGGTATCGGCACGCTGCCGCGCGCACCGATGGCCACGATGTGCCGGTCGCGAATTACGATATCGGCGTTCTCGATGATCTCTCTGCCCTTCATCGTGATCGTCTTCGCACCGCGCAGCACCAACGTTCCGCGTGGCTGATCTCGCACCGCCGTCACGGTGATGCGACGTTCGTCGGGCTTGTAGCCGGGCTTGTCTTTCTTCGTCGTATCTGCCTTCGCGATCGAATCGGCGCGCGCGATGCTGTCCTTCTTCGTGGTGTCTGCACGCAGCACAGCCACACGTCTCTCTTCTGCCTTGAGCGAATCGTCCACGACCTTCGCGCGATCGAGGTCGAAGTTCCAGAGTGCATTGCCGAGTGACCACATCACGTGCTTGCCGTCGGCGCTCCACGCCGGAAACTCACCGCCCACCGTGTTGAGCTTGCGCACCGGCACTGACGACGTCGCGGGATTGATCACCGAAACTGTGGGCGGCGTGCTTCCCGCGACCGGCACGGTCACTGTGTAGAGGTCCATGCCCACCATCGCCAACGCCTGGTCGCCCGTGGGCGCCATCAGCACGAGCGACGCGGGACGCGGACGCGGCGGTGCAGGTTCGTTGTCGTCGAGATGCGACGGGGCAAACGCAAAGCTGTTGCCGAAGCCACGCGTGCTCTCGAAGTCGATCGGACGCGCACCTCGGCCGCCGATCCATTGCTGCGACGCGCGTGCAACGAGATCAGCATCGAGCCCGATCGCGCCACCCGCGCCAGGAGGCAGCGGACCGGTCACCTTGAGATGTGTCTTGCGATCCGTGCCGTCCCAGCGGAATGACTGCAGACCGTCACCATACGCAAAGATGCGTTCGGCGTCACTCGTGAAGTGCGGGTTGCCAAGTCCGCCCGTGGGCATGATGCGCGTGATGTCACCGCCATTCGCCGGAACCCAGATGAACTCAGCGGCCGCAGGGCCGAAGAATGCACCGCCTGCTTCGAGCAACTCGCGCGACGCTGCACGAACGGCCACGATGCGGTCGGCCTTGGGCGACCAGGCGAGGTCGCTGTACAGCGCATTGCCATAGCTCAGCGTTGTCACGCGCCATGTGCTGCCGCGAGGCGCGCGCGAGGCTTTGCGAATGGATCCGCCGACTGCGTCGTGCCAGGTCACGTAGCTCACACTCGCGCCGTCGGGCGACCAGACAGGGCTGAACTCTCCAACTGTGTCAGCCGACACACGCTGCGGTGTGCCGTTCGGCATGCCCACCACGTACACACGATCCATCGACACGAACGCCAGTTGCTTGCCATCGGGCGACGGCGCGAGATCGCGAACCTGCCGTGCGGTGAACGTGGGCATCGTGTCGATCGTGTATGCGAACTTCACTTCAGGTCCCATCTCGAGCTTCACTTCCGCTTCGAACGGAATCTTACTCGGCGCTGACTTGTCCACCGGCACGCGCCAGATTTCGCCGCCATACGACACGATCACCGCGCGCGAATCCGGTGTGAATGAGAAGCCCGGGTATGCGTCCATCGGCGCGCGCGATTCGATGTCATCGCGCTGCACAGGAAACGCGAGCCAATCTTCAGCTTGCGTTTCGAGATTTCGAAGGCGAAGGCCAGTCTTCGTCTCAAAGCGCGTGCCGTACACCAGATACTGTCCGTCAGGCGAGAGCGTCGGCCGGAAACCGGAGCCGAAGCGTGTGGTCATCTGCGACGTGCGTCCCGATTCCTTGTCCCACACGTACAGCTGGTACTGCGGGCCAAGCGCGTTGTACTGCCAGTCGCCCGTGCGCGCGGCGAACCATGTGTAGCGCGGATCCTTGCCGAATGCCGCGCCCAGCATCTTGAGGTTGGCTGGTGCGGCCGGCTCGGTGGTGAGTGGCAGTCCGCTGCCGCCGTCCACGTGATACATCCACAGTTTGGCCACACCGCCCAGTCCACCCGACTTTGACGCGACGATGTATTTGCCATCGGGCGTGAACTCCGGCGACACGTACAGGTTGTTGTTGCCCGTGGTGAGTTGCGTGGTGTCGCTGCCGTCGGCTTTCATGTGCCACACATTGTCGCCGCCCGATCTATCGCTCACGAACACGATGCGCGAGCCGTCTGGCGAGTAGCGCGGTTGCACGTCGTAGGCCATGCCCGACGTGATGCGCGCGGCCTTGCCACCAGCGATCGGCAGCGTATAGAGATCGCCGAGCAGGTCGAAGACGATGGTCTGTCCATCCGGCGACACATCGAGCGACAGCCAGGTGCCTTTGCTCGTGGTGAACGTGTGTGTGCGTTCAGCCTTGAGCGGCAGCGCGACCGGCTTGGCCGCGGGCGGCGTTTGCGCGTCGACTGCGGATGTCGTGGCGGCGCTGGCAATGGTGACCAAGGAGAGCGCGCCGAGCAGGAACTTCGGGAAGGTAAGCATGGTCTATTGTGCCCAGGGGTCGGATGTTGCGCCAGAGTCTGTCGGCCAATACATCCTCCATCCACTGTGCATCCGCTTGGCATTCGATGCGCATCCGCTTTGCCTTCCGCCCGTCCGCCGGCCGCTCACCCTCCTGCACCGGACTCTTTCATGCGTCGTGCGTCGTTCGTCCCGCTGATTTTGCTTGCTGTCTCGGTAGTTGCCGGTTGTCGCGCCACTTCGCCGGAGACACCCGCAGGCATTCGCGCCGAGCGTGCGCCCGGACCCGAAATGCCGGCTGGCGTGACGGTGGCGATGCTCAACGAGGGAGACTCGCTGTTCAACGCCGGCTCCTGCCAGCGCTGCCACGGGCAGAAGGGTGTGGGCGGGACGAACGGTCCACCGCTGGTCACCGGCCCGTGGCTGCAGGTGGACGGCAGCTACGAGCAGATCGTGCAGCTGATCACCACAGGAGTGCCGCGCGACAAGCTCAAGGATCCCGCACGTCGTCCCATGAACCCGCGCGGAGGTCCAATGCAGCTCACCGATCCGCAGGTGCGTGCGGTGGCCGGTTATGTGTGGAGCATCTCGCGGGCGAAGCCTCGTGGGTGAGTGGCGTTAGATCGTCGCCATATCGATCACAAATCGGTACTTCACATCGGATGCCAGCATGCGCTCGTAGGCGGTGTTGATGTCCTTCGCGGCGACCACTTCGATATCGGACACGATGCCGTGCTCACCGCAGAAGTCGAGCATCTCCTGCGTCTCCGGAAGGCCGCCGATCAGCGAGCCGGCCATGCGCTTGCGCGAGAAGATGAACGCCATGGACGGCGGCGTCTCGTGCGGCATCACGTTTCCACCTAGCAGCACGAGCGTGCCGTCTCGCCGCAGTGAGTTGACGGCCGGTCCGAGATCGTGCGGCGCACTGACTGTGTCGAGGATGAGGTCCAGCGAGTTGGCGACGCGCGAGACGTCATCGGCATCCTTGGAAATCACCACGTCATGTGCACCAAGCCGGCGCGCGTCTTCGGCTTTTCCGGGCGAGGTGGTGAACACCGTGACCTCGGCGCCCATCGCGTTGGCCAGCTTGACGGCCATATGCCCCAGTCCGCCGAGTCCCACCACACCCACTCGCTTGCCCGGACCCGCCTTCCATTCGCGGAGTGGCGAGAATGTCGTGATGCCGGCGCACAAGAGCGGCGCAGCACCGGCCGGGTCCATGCCGTCTGGAATGCGCACCACGAACTGCTCGTCCACCACGATGTTGTCGGAATAACCGCCCTGCGTTGGCTTGCCGGTCTGCTTTTCCACGCCACCATATGTGCCGGTGAATCCGTTCTCGCAGTACTGCTCGAGCCCATCGTTGCACGACGCACACGTACGGCAGCTGTCCACGAGGCATCCCACGCCGACCAGGTCGCCCACAGCGTGTCGCGTGACGTCCGCTCCCACCCCCGCGACGCGTCCGATGATTTCATGCCCGGGAACCTGCGGATAGGCGATGTCGCCCCAATCGCCGCGCACGGTGTGCAGGTCGGAGTGACAGATACCGCAGAACAGGATGTCGATCTGCACATCGGTGGGGCCGGGCGCGCGGCGATCGAATGACCAGGGTGCGAGTGGATCAGTCGCGCTGTGTGCGGCGTAGGATTTCGTGGGCATGTCAGGCTCGGTCGTGAGTAGCGTGATCGCGACCATCGGCGCCGCGTGGGGGAAAGCTGCAGCAGATGGCAAGTCGGCGCAATCGAGCTGATGCACAACTGACATCACGTCGTCCGTTGACATGAAGGTGCCATGTCGATGCCATTGAATGCTTGTGAGATCAACGTCGAACAGGACAGTGTTGTTCATGACCGCCAAACGAATCGCCGTGATTGGTGCCGGCTTGTCCGGACTTATGGCAGCAGGTGAACTGCAGGCCCATGGACATGCCGTCACGGTATTCGAGAAATCCGGAGCGCCCGGCGGTCGTTCAGCCACTCGCCGGATCGGTGAGTGGCGGTTCGATCACGGTGCGCAGTACTTCACACAGCGTGATGCGAGTATGGTTGCGCTGTTTGAGACGTGGACGCAGCTTGGGCTGATCGCTCCGTGGCACGCGAATATCGCCGCGCGTGAAGACGGTGCCTGGCGCAATGTGAGCGAGGATATCACTCGCTGGGTAGCGGTGCCCGACATGCGCGCACTCGGCACGCACCTCGCCCGCGATGTTGACGTGAACTATCACACTACCGTTGAGCGCATCGAACGTGCGGGCGCGCACTGGCAGCTTGTCGTGGGCAACAGCGGGCAATCCGGCGATTTCGATATCGTCCTGATCTCTGCGCCGGCGCCTCAGTCGAGGGTGCTGCTCTCACCGCACGCACCGTCATTCGGTGCATGGCTCGCCGAGCGCAGGTTGCGCCCCTGCATCGCGGCCATGCTCGTGCTCGGCCATCGACCTGCTGTCTCGTGGGACGCCGCGTTCGTGAACGACGATGACGTGTTGTCGTGGGTGGCACGCAACGCGAGCAAGCCCGGGCGCGGCAGCGCGGAGTGCTGGGTGCTGCACGCCAGATCGGACTGGAGCGAGCGACATCTGGAGCATGACGTGAACGAGCTGCTGCCTGAGATGCTGCAGTCGTTCTCTGCCACGATCGGCGAAACTGTTCCGGTGCGGCACGCAGTTGCGCATCGCTGGCGCTACGCGATTCCCGACGCGTCGATCAACGAGACGGACGACGCGGACAGCGCGCGCAAACTCGCTTTGTATGATTCAGCACTGGGCCTGGGTGCCTGCGGGGACTGGTGTGCTGGCGGGCGTATCGAGGGCGCACTGATGAGCGGTACGGAGCTTGCGACGTGCGTGATTGATCAGGGGGGCGACCCCGGCGCAAGTGTGTGATTCAGCAACGACGAGAACGTGGTGGCATTCTCACCCATGAGCAACTGCAGCACGTGTTCATCGGTTTGCCATGTGCCGGCGATGCCGAGGCACTGGAGCTCGTCGCGATCCACTCGCGCGGAATACACCACGGCGACGCGCACCCGCGTTCCGGCGACCGCTTCCACCGCCGTCACGTTTGCGCGTCCGCCAAGCGCGTGCATGACGTCGGCAACAGGTATGACGGGCGTGACGGGTGCCATCACCAACGGCGCCGCCTCCTCGCGAAGATGCAGCTCCAGATCAGTCTTGAGGTTCTCCGATCGGGTGCCGAAAATCGCCTGCACACCGCTTCCCACCACCACGACTGCCGCCGCGCCGAGAGCGCGCAACGCCGACTGGTCCACCTGTTCCACATCGTTCACGTCGACGCGCAGCCGCGTGATGCATGCATCGAGACTGCGAATGTTGTTCGCTCCACCGAGCGCCGCCACGAGTCGCGCTGATTCACCGCGCACATCAACGGATGATACAGCGGCTGCCGCTTCCTCAGCTTCGCGTCCCGGGGTGACAAGGTTGAACCTGAGAATCAGGGTGCGAAACAGCACGAAATACACCAGTCCCCACAGCGGGCCGATGACCAGCAGCCACCAGCCACGCTGCGCGTTTGGGTACAGCACGATGAAATCGATCAGGCCATGCGAGAACGTCGTGCTGTGATGAATGCCGAGCGAAATCGCGAGAAAGTACGCGATACCGGCAAGCAGCGCGTGTACCGCATACAGAAGTGGCGCGACAAACAGAAAGGCGAATTCGATCGGCTCGGTGATGCCGGTGAGGAACGACGTAAGCGCGGCTGAGACCATGATGCCGCCGACCTTCGCGCGTTGCGCTGGGCGCGCGGTACGCCAGATCGCAAGCGCGGCGGCGGGCAGGCCGAACATCTTGAACAGGTAGCCGCCCGCGAGGTTGCCGGCTGACGGATCCCCCGCCGTGAAGCGATAAATCTCCCCGCGCAGCACGTTGCCGGTGGCGGGGTCAGTGTACTGTCCCACCTCGAAAAAGAATGGGACGTTCCAGATGTGATGCAGTCCGAACGGGAGGAGCGCGCGCTCGACGACGCCGTACAGCGCGTACGCCGACGCGGGGTCCTCGTTGGCGGCCCAGTGCGAGAAACCATCAATGACAAATCCGATGGGCGGCCAGATGAGGCTCAACCCGATGCCAACACCGATCGCCGCGAATGCCGTGAGAATCGGTACCGATCGTTTCCCCGCGAAGAATCCAAGATATGCGGGCAGCGTGAGGCGGTAGTAGCGATTGTAGAGTATGGCCGCGACCGCGCCAATCAGCATGCCGCCGAACACACCGGTCTCGATCGACGGCATGCCCATGATCTGCTGCGGCTCGTAGTTCACAAGCGGCGCCATGACGCCCATCGTGGCGACCAGCACCGCGAAACCAACCATCGCCGCGAGTGCCGCCACTCCATCACCGCCGGTGAGGCCGAGCGCGACACTGATTGCGAAGATCAGCGGCAGGTTACCGAAGATCGCGCCGCCTGCCTGCGCCATCACGCTCGAAACGTTGACGGGAATCCATGCGAGTTTCGCGCTGCCCACGCCGAGCAGGATACCGGCAGCGGGCAACACGGACACCGGCAGCATCAGTGACTTGCCGATCTTCTGCAGCCAGCCGAATGCGGCGCGGGCGATCTTCATGCGGGAACCTGCACGCTGACGTCGTCGTCTTTCGTCCCGTGCCGTTCATCCACCAACGAGCGAATCGCCTCGCCCTCGCCCATCGTCAGCGCCAGTCTCGCCGTTTCTCGGCACTCTCGAAGGTCCAGCGATCGAATGCGCCATTTCACCGACGGCACGAGCGGGCCGTCGACGCTGAGTTTGTGCACACCGAGCCCCAGCAACAGTGGAATCGCGTGTGTATCAGCGGCGAGCGTGCCGCACACACTCACCGGACGCTGATGCGTGTCGGCGCCACGAACCGTGTGCGCGATGAGTTGCAGCACGGCCGGATGCAGCGCGTCGACCTGCGTGGCCAGCTGTGGATGCGTACGGTCGATTGCGAGGGTGTACTGCGTAAGATCGTTGGTGCCCAGGCTGAGGAAATCGGCCTCACGGGCCAATGTTTCAGCCAGCAGTGCAGCGGCCGCTGTTTCCACCATGAGACCGACGGGAAGTGGCGGCAACTGGAGCGCCGTTCGCTCCTCCTCGACCATGGCTCGCGCGGCGCGCCACTCCGCGAGCGAGGCAATCATGGGAAACATGACGGCGATTCTACCCGACACTGAGGCGCGCAGTATTGCGCGCACCTGCGTGCGCATCAGGTCGGGATGTGCCAGCGTCAATCGAATACCGCGCACGCCGAGAAACGGATTGGCTTCCGGCTCCATCGGCAGAAACGGCAAGGGTTTGTCCCCGCCGATGTCGAGCGTGCGGATGATCAGTGTCTGCCCGGGTGCGAGCGCTTCGGCGGCGCGAGCGTAAAGCGCAGCCTGCGCGTCCTCGCCAGGAGCTGTTCGCTGGTGAAGAAATGCGAACTCACTGCGCAGCAACCCCACCCCATCTGCGCCGAACGCCTGGCAGCGCGCGGCATCCGCAACATTACCGATGTTCGCTGCGACTTCGTACGTGTGCCCGTCCCGCGTGACGGCCGGTTGGTGCGCCAGCTGCTGTTCACGGGCGCGACGCGCGGCAGTGTACCGTGCGCGCTCACGCAAACGGTCGAGCGCTCCCGCATCCGGGTCGACGTGCAGGATGCCCTGGTCAGCATCCAACCAGACATTCGTGCCCTCGGAGATGGCAAGCGCGTGTGACGACACACCGGTGATCAGGGGAAGCGACAGTCCGCGAGCGAGAATGGCGACATGAGAAGTCGCGCTGCCCGACGTCGTCACGATGCCGACTACACGGTTTCGGTCGAGCGCAACGATGTCGGACGGCGTGAGATCGTCGGCAATCAGCACCGTACCGGCCGGCCAGTTCTGCGGCGCATCAACTTCACCCTGCAGTACGGACAGAACGCGCCGTCCCACATCGCGCAGGTCGGCTGAACGCGCGGAGAGCAGCGGATTGCGCAGCGACTCGAGCAATTCGGCTGCGTCACCGCAGGCTTCGCGCCACGCGCTCCGCGCCGACAGCCCACGCGCGATGCGAGTGTCGGCAGCGTGCCGCAGTTCGGGATCAGCGAGCAATTCCTGGTGCGCCGCAAAAATCTCCGCGTGCTGCTCATCGTGCAGGGCAACGGACTGCCGAAGCAGTCCCAGGTCGTGGTGCGCGCGTGCAATCGCGCGCTCGAGATGCGAGCGTTCGAGCTCGGCGCTGCCCGTGGCCGCGC